>JAAYFX010000119.1 GCA_012728025.1 Clostridiales bacterium | reverse complement strand
TATCATCTGTGACGAGGTTTCCGACCCGCAAAATCTTGGCGCTGTTATCCGCACCGCCGAGGCAGCAGGAGTCCACGGCATAGTCATACCCAAGCGCCGCTCGGCAGGGCTTACCTCCATTGTAAGTAAAACCAGTGCAGGAGCCGCCGAGCATATGGCCGTTGCCAGAGTTCCCAACCTTACAGCAGCGATAAAAGAGCTTAAGGCCGCCGGTCTTTGGGTTTACGGCACAGCGGCAAATGGCGAAAACGAGCTTTGGAAAACAGACCTTCGTGGCCCTATATGTATAGTTGTCGGCTCTGAGGGCGATGGTGTGAGCCGCCTTGTGGGGGAAAACTGTGATTTTCTCGTCTCCATTCCTATGAAGGGCAAGGTTTCCTCTCTTAATGTTTCAGCGGCGGCAGCTGTTATGATTTATGAGGCTTTTCGCCAGCGCCTGCCCTAATAAGGCAAAGCCGGCAGGTTTAAAGCCTTTCCCGATATTAACCTTTCAGGATGAAATATGGATAACAATAATTTTGAAAATATAACAGACGGTTTAGATGGTCAGGAACTTTCTCTGGAATCTATCCTTGCCGAGTTTAAGGCCGAAAGTGAAGTTTATGGCAAGGCGGAGGATAAGGCCGAGGATAAATCCCATCCCATTGTCATGGAAAACTCCTCCCAAAACGCCGGAGAGGCCAAGATTTCAAGTGCCATGGATTTTATAGAATCCGTAGCTGTGGATGAGCCTTTGGAAAAATCGTCTGCCCGCAAAAGCTTTCAGGACAGGGACAAAGATGCTTTCTTCCCCTCAGTGGAAAAAAGCACGGCGGAGCATTCTGCAAAAGCTTTTCCCGCAGAAGAAAAAACCGATTTTCCTTCTTTCGAAAAGCCCCAAAAAAATCCGCCCCCTCCGGAAAAGCCAAAACCTCTCACCGATGAGGACATCTGGAACATGGCGGCAAACATTGAAAGCAGCAGCGAAAGCTATGCTCCTTCAGGGGAGTATTCTGTGCTTGAAGATGATGTGCCGGAAGAACCCGACCTGCGTGAAAAATTTTATGCTCCCCTTATAGGTCTTATCTCATCAGCTTCGGCAAAACGTGAGGAAAAAAGGCTTAAGAAAAAAGAAAGGGCCGAGCAAAGGCGGAAAGATACTCCTCCAGAGCTTCCCTCTCAAAGAGCATCTGACCTGTATGCGGCTCAGGCTCTTTCTCTGCGTCTAAGATGCATTTTAGCGGCAGGGCTTTGCCTTGTTCTTTTATATCTGTCCTACGGCCTGCCTGCCTTTGGTATTCTCGGTTCAAGCCTTATTATAAGAGCCTTTGTCTGTCTTGTTTTTCAGCTTGTGGTCATGCTCATTGGCCTTGACGTTATTACAAACGGTCTTATGCGCCTTTTTAAGGGAAAACCCAGCGTGGAGTCTTTAATCTCTGTTTCCTGCCTTGTTTCGGCTGTGGACGCTGTTGTTATGGTCATAACGGGGAACACAGCTTTGGGGCTTCCCTTCTGCGCTGTTTCCTCCCTTTCTGTTTTATTTGCCCTTTGCGGCTCATACCTTTCCTGTGCAGGCTATGCCCTAAGCTTTAAGGTGGCCTCCCTGCCCAAGGACCCTTCCGTTGTTATGTCCCAGCAGAACATTGGCGAGGACGGCAGGGTACTGGCCAAGGCAAAGCGTCCGGTCACAGGCTTTGTGCGTGAAAGTGAGCAGTCGGATGTTTTTGAAATGGTTTACAGTTTTCTTGCTCCCTTTTTACTTGTGGCGGCACCGGTTCTTTCCCTTTTTTGCTTTATAGCAAGTGATAAATGTGCAAGCTTTCTGCGCACCTTATCTGCCTGCACCAGCGTGTCCGCTTCTTTTTCCGCTCTTTTGGGCTTTGCCCTTCCCTTTTACGTCCTTACAAAGCGTTTAGCAAGAAGCGGCGTTGCCATTGCCGGATATTCCGGAGCCTCGGAGCTTGGCAGACTGCGTCAGGTTGTTATAACTGACACAGACCTTTTTCCCCGACGTACCGTTTCCATAGCGGATATAAGCATAGAGGAAGGCTCTTACCCCGACAAGGTAATCTCCTACACCGGCAGCATGATAGCCGCCGCCGGCCTTGGGATTGCCCCTGTATTCACAGAGCTTATGAAGAAAAACAACTGTTCTATGCAAAGGGTTGAGGATTTTGCCTGTCATGAAGGCGGAGGTGTCGTTGCCAGAATAAACGGCGATAAGGTCTATGTGGGCAGCGCAAGCTTCATTAGACTTATGGGCATACGAGTTGAAAAAGGCAGCGTTTCCGCAAGTGCTGTATGCATCGCTGTAAACGATGTTTACGTGGGCAGCTTTGAAATAAACTACACGCCCATCACCTCGGTGCAAAGGGCCTTGGTTTCTCTGCTCTCCAGAAAGACCCAGCCTTTATTTGCCATTCGTGATTTCAACATTACCCCTATGCTTGTAAAGCAAAAATTTCGCCTGCCCTCAAGTTCCTATGATTTTCCATCCTTTGCCGACCGTTACCTTATCTCCTCAGAGGAATCTCTAGAAAATGGCTCTGTGGTCGGTATGTTCGCCAGAGGTGGGCTAAACTCTGTGGCAGGGCTTATGCTGCGAGGCAGAAGGCTTTATCTCGGCTCTGTTTTATGTGCGGCACTTTCCGTTTTTGGCACACTTGCGGGAATGGTTCTCATGCTTTCCCTCTGCTGGGCGGGAGCTTTTGATTCTGCCGGAGTTGCCAATGTATTAACTTTTATGCTCCTTTGGCTCTCCCCCGTTCTTGTAATTTCCCTGTGGCTTAAAAACTAGTAGCCTTGCGAGATTTAAGGTAATCACCGGCAGGCGCCAGAAAAGCGTCTGCCGGCTTTTTAAATACGCCTTTTCTGCAAAGAATATATAAAATGTCAGATAGAGATGGTCTGCAATATAAAAATTTGTTGCAAATGTCCTCAACGATGTGTATAATTATGCTGTATTGGATTCTGAGATAATCAGGTTAATATAAAAAACAAAACTATGGTAAGGAGATTCCCTCATATGAGCTATACGACCGAAAACATTCGTAATATCTGCCTTATTGGCCATGGCGGCAGCGGAAAAACCAGCATGACCGAAAGCATGCTGTACATGACCGGCGCTATTGACCGTCAGGGTAAGGTTCCCGACGGTAACACCGTAGGTGACTATGACGCAGAGGAGATAAAGCGCCAAATCACTATTTCCACTTCCATTGCTCCGGTCGAATTCGGCGGGAAGAAAATAAACGTTCTGGACTGCCCCGGCTACTTTGACTTCGTCTCTGAGGCTTTGGCGGCCATTCGTGTTTGCGAAACGGGAATCATTTTCTGCACTGCAAAAGACGGCTTTTCCGTCGGTGCGGAGCGTAGCTTTAAATTTCTTAAGCAGGCTCAGGTTCCTTGTATGTTCTATATCTCAAAAATCGACGAGGAAAACAGCAACTTCTCTTCGGCTCTTGATTCTTTGCGCAATAAATACGGCGCATCGGTCTGTGCCATTTCCGCTCCTATGAGCGACGGCAGCGGCGTTATAGACCTTATAAACAATGTTGCCTACCAGACAAAGGGCAACAAAACCACCAAGGTCGCCGTTCCCGACGCTGACAAAGACATGGTTGAGGAGCTTCGTGAAGTTCTTATGGAAGCGGCTGCCACAACCGAGGAGCTTATGGAAAAATACCTCGATGAGCTTACCTTATCCGACAGCGAAATCGTCGAAGGTCTTAAAGCCGGACTTATAGAACGCAGTGTCTTTCCTGTTATGTGCGGCAGCGCAATGACCGGTGCAGGGACAGAGCTTTTGATGCGTAATATAGCGGAATTTGCCCCCTCTCCCGCCGATATGCCCGCTGTCAAAACCGAAGACGGTGAGGAAATCCCCTGTGACCCCAAGGGCACACCCACTGCCTTTGTTTTCAAAACCATATCCGACCAGTTTGGCAAATACTCCTTCGTTAAGGTCGTATCCGGTGCTATCAATGCCGACCATGCCCTGCGCAACAGCAGGACAGATTCAACCGATAAGCTTGGAAGGCTTTATACCCTCTGCGGCAAAAAAGCCATCGAGATTAAGGAAATCACCTGCGGTGACATTGGTGCCATAGGCAAGATGGAATACAGAACCGGAGATACCTTGGTTGACGGAAAAAACGTTGTTGCCCTTCCTCGAATTGCCATCCCCGAGCCTGTTTACTCTGTTGCCATTAGCCCCAAAACCAAGGGTCAGGAAGACAAAATTGCAACCGGTCTTGCCCGCTTAAATGAGGAAGATATTTCCTTCACCATAGTAAACAACAGCGAAACCCACCAGCTTGTTTTATCCGGTGCAGGCGACATTCAGATAGACGTTCTCTGCTCAAAGCTTAAAAGCCGCTTCTCCGTTGAAAGCGAGCTTTCTCCCGCTCGTGTACCCTATCGTGAGAAGATAAAGAAAAAGGTCGAAGCCCACGGCCGCCACAAGAAGCAGTCCGGCGGCAGCGGTCAGTTTGGTGACGTTTGGATTCGCTTTGAGCCACAGGAAGAAAGCGATGACCTTGTCTTTGCCGAGGAAGTCTTTGGCGGCAGTGTTCCCAGAAACTTCTTCCCCGCCGTTGAAAAGGGTCTTCGTGAGTCTATAAGCAGAGGTGTTCTGGCAGGCTACCCCATGGTTAACCTTAAGGCAACCCTTTATGACGGCTCCTACCATCCTGTGGACTCTAATGAAATTGCCTTTAAAACCGCCGCACAGATTGCTTATAGGGAAGGCATCCCCAATGCCATGCCCACCATGCTAGAGCCTATTGGCTCTCTTGCTGTCACCGTTCCCAGTGATAACATGGGTGACGTCATAGGCGACCTTAACAAGCGCCGTGGGCGTGTTATGGGCATGAATCCCGACGACGATGGCTACACTGTCATTGATGCCGAGGTTCCCATGGCTGAAATGTCCAGCTATGCCATTGACCTGCGCTCTATGACTCAGGGGCGAGGCTCTTTCGTCTTTAAGTTTGACCGCTATGAGGAAGCCCCTGGAAACATTCAGCAAAAGGTTATTGAAGATGCCAAGGCTTTAGCCGAAGAAAACTAGATTAAAATATTAAAAATCCGTCCGTCGCTTAAGCGACGGACGGATTTTTCTATGTACGAAAACCTGCTTGTTTCTTATTCTTTTCCACGAAAGGTTTAACACCGCACTATCCCCTGAAAGAGAAACTGTATAAAAAAGACCGAGGGAAAAAATCCCTCGGCGTCATTTATTCTTATTTACATCTTTTCAGGAGCGCTTACGCCAATCACATCCAAGGCATTTGCAATTACAGAACGTGTGCAATCGCACAGGACAAGACGGGCATTTTTAAGCTCAGCCTCTGCATCCTTTATGCGGCAGTTATTGTAAAACCTGTGAAAACGTGCGGCAAGCTCGATTACATATCGGTTAATGCGAGAGGGGTCATAGTCCCTTGCCGCCAGACGAATTTCCTCGGTATACTGGGCAAGCTGCTTTATAAGTTCATGCTCATGTTCGCTGTTGAGAAGGGAAATGTCCACCTGTTTGGGGTCTTTAACAGAAAACCCCTCCTGTTCTAAGGCAGAAATCAGGCTACACAGTCTTGCGTGAGCATACTGGACATAATAAACGGGATTTTCGCTATCCTGCCGAATGGCAAGGTCAAGGTCAAACTCCAAATGGGTATCCGGCTTGGCATTAAAGAAAAAGCGGCAGGCATCAACGCCGATTTCATCTAAAAGCTCGTTTAAGGTAAGCGCCTTGCCCGTACGCTTAGAAACCTTCACAACCTCGTTGCCACGAACCAGCCGCACCATTTGCATGATAAGAAAATCCAGCCGCTTCTCCGCAAGACCAAGCTCGGGAGCTGTCATAGAGGCTGCAAAACGTATGGCATGGCCGTGGTGGTCTGCCCCCCATACGTCTATGACCCTGTCAAAGTCACGAAGGGTAAACTTGTTGCGGTGATAGGCAATGTCCACTGCATAATAGGTATAAAAACCGTTGGCACGGCGCAAAACCTCGTCCTTATCGGCGCCCAAATCCGTATTTTTCAACCAGATTGCACCATCTTTTTCATAGGTGTGGCCGGCATCTTTTAAAAGCTCCACAGTTTCCGCCACATAGCCGCTTTTATGGAGACTGCTTTCCAAAAACCAGTCGTCAAAATTAATGCGGTAGCGCTCCAAATGCTTTTTCATAAGAGCGATGTTGTGAGGCAGGCCAAATTCCACAAAAAGCTTACAGCGCTCATGGCTATCCATATCCAGATATTTTTCCCCGTCCCGCTCATAGATGAGCCTTGCCAGTTCTTTTATATCATCCCCATGGTAACCGTTTTCCGGAAACTCTATGGCGGCTTCGCCCCGTATAAGCTGGATATAACGGGCCTCTATGGACTTTCCAAAAAGGTCCACCTGATTTCCGGCATCGTTAACGTAAAACTCCCGAGAGACTCTGTATCCCGCCTTGTCCAAAACCGAGGCCAAAGTATCACCTAAAACGCCCCCTCTGGCGTTTCCTATGGTCATGGGGCCTGTGGGGTTTGCAGAAACAAACTCCACCATAACCTTTTCCCCCTGACCTTCGTCAGAGCGGCCGTAATCACTGCCCTCGGCAGAAACCGTCTCAAGGACGGTCTTATACCAACTGCCATCAAGGTGCAGGTTTAAAAAGCCGGGGCCTGCTATTTCAGCCCTTTCAAAAAAGCTGCCGGAAAGCTCCAGATTATTTAAAAGTATCTCGGCAATCTTCCTTGGCGGCAGGCCAAAAGCCTTTGCCCCCGCCATTGCATGGTTTGCCGCATAGTCGCCTTTTGTCGTGTCCTTGGGTATTTCCACCTTGCCGGAAAGCCCTCCGGTATCGGGAAGTTCGCCCTTTGAAACGGCCTTTGTATAGGCTTTTTTCAAAAGCTTGTCTACGGATAGCTTTGCATCCTCAATTAAATTTGACATCCTATATCATCCCTCTGCTCACGCACATTTATTTTAAAAAGGTTATGTCCAACTACCGAGTGCTGGAAATCCACAACATAGTCTATTTCCATGTCTCCGCCGTTTTCGTCTAAATCCACCATGACACTTCTGGTGTTAACCCCCATGGTGGTGGAACCAAAGGGCGTTTCATACAGGAAGTTATGCTTTTTTCCCTGCTCAAATATCATACGGCTGTTAAGGCTTCCCTCTCGGGTCATGATAACCCCCAAGGGGCTTACCGTAAAGGAGGTTTTTGTGCCCTCCATACCTGTAAGCTCGCTTTCCATATATGAAAATCCCCCCTCGCCGTTTTTAAAGTGGAACAAACCGTCTGTTACAAACTCAATGCGGCTGTCCTCTCCGTCGGGGTTTTGCTGTGTGCCCTCTATTGAAATAAGTACCCTTTTCATATCCATTAAAATTACCCCTTAATATATGCGCCCTTCCCTGCCTGCGGTTTTTACGCCGTTGGCTATAACCGTTCCAAGGGCTTTTAAATTATATTATAAATTGCGTGGCAAGTTATAATATCTGAATATAAATTAAATATAATGTTCCCCGTAGGGGTTTATAGTATATTATATCTTTCCCCCTCTGTCAAAAGAAAGGGGCTGTATTTTTCTAAGCTTTTCGGAAATATCACGGCCAAGCATAAGCCCTGCCTTTTCGGAAAACCCCCTTGCCTCACCTGTGGTGAAAAAGAGAGTTTCACCCTTTGCGCCTTCTCTCGCCATGCCTTTTTCCACAAGCAGGGCACAAAGACTTCTAGCGGCGGCAGCCCCCGAGCTTATAAGCTTAACCTCGCCCATAAAGTCCCTTATAACGTCGGCTAAAAGGGGATAGTGGGTACAGCCTAGGATTATCGTATCCACCTTTGCCGCCTTTAAAGGGGGCAGATATTCTCCCGCTGCTATAAGGACTCTTTCGTCATGCCTGTCAAAGATGCCCTCTTCTACCATGCCCGCAAATTTCGGGCAGGCATTCGCCGTAACAAAAAGCTCAGGAGAAAGCTTTTTTAATAATCTTTGGTATTCACCGGAGGCAACGCTGGCACGGGTGGCCAAAATGCCAACCCTGCCGTTTTCTGTGGTCTTCACAGCCTCCCTGACTGCCGGCTCCACAACTCCAAAAACAGGCACAGGGCACTCTTTCCGCAGTATATCCAAGGCGTTTGTCGTCGCTGTGCCGCAAGCTATAAAAACTGCCTTAACATCATGCTCCAATAAGAACCTTAGATTATTTCGTGACATCGAAACAATCTGCTCCGGCGTTTTTTCGCCATATGGCATATTATGTGAGTCACCAATATATATTATATCCTCAAAGGGCATAAGCCGCCGAAGCTCCTCGGCCGCCGTTAAGCCCCCAAGTCCCGAATCAAATATTCCAATGGGTCTTTCGTCCATATGGCACCCCTTTCATTTAAGGAAATTGCCCGCCCCTTCGGGCGCCATAATATAATAGTCTAAATGACCAGCAAATTCAAGGGTCATCTTGTGTATAATAGTCTTAAAGGGCCGACAGTCTTTTTCTTACCTGCCTTTTCCCAAAAGATTGGCTTAATTACAATAATATAATGATATTATTTATAAAATCTGTTTGTGTAGCCATGCTTACAGCAAACATATCCTTTTGTCAAAATTAGTATAATATAACTAGTAGAATTATTTTTAGTATTTTGATATAATGATTTTAGGCGGCCTATGTCTTTTTGGAGTTTATGTTTTCCTTAAGGGCAAAAAGCTCCGCCGCCGCAAAGCATCTCATTTTTGTGTTGCGGTTATTTAACCGCTGCGCTTAAAAAGTGTGCGCACCCTTTTCAGTTGCGCCGCTTTGAAAGGAGACTTTTATGAATATCGAGTTGACGCAAAAAGAATTCCGGCATCTTCTGGATTTGGCGTATATAGGAAACTGGGTATTAAATTCCACAAGGGGGCTGGACCGTTTTGAGGCCTATGACCAGCTTCAGGAAAAACTTTTTGGCTTGGCTTCAAAAAATGATATGCCCGAGCTGTCGCAGGTTTTTATGGGCCATGTCTTCCCCTCTCAGGCTTATGAAGAAGGCGGCATACATGAGGCCATAGCCGACTATGAGGACGCTGTTTTCTTCGATATACTTGCCGAGGAGCTGGCAAGGCGTGATATGAGCGAGGAACAGCTTTCCCCTGACGATATTGGCGAGCTTACCGCACGGATGGATAACTATATGACGGAATTTGAAATGAACGGTATTGAAAACATCAGCCTTAATCTCTGAAAAAAGCAAAATTAATAATAATGCCTCTTTTGCGATATAATATATCTGAGCGCTTAATGCGTATAGGTATTCGCAAGGGAGGCATAATTTTGGCTTACTTCAGGATGTCAAAAGAAGAATACGAGGAATATTGCAAGAAAAGAGCCCCAAGCTCAAAACTTTTTACAAACACACTAAAGGCTTTTTTAGTAGGCGGGGCAATTTGCTGCCTTGGTCAGGCAATAATTGAATGCTTAAGCACCTTTGGCCTTGACCCTAAAACTGCTGGTACTTGGAGCAGCATAGGCCTTGTTTTTCTGGGTGCTGCCCTTACCGGACTGGGGCTTTACGGAAGGCTTGCAAAATTTGCCGGCGCCGGAACCATCGTGCCCATAACCGGCTTTGCAAACGCCGTTGTCTCGCCTGCTTTGGAATTTAAAACTGAAGGATATGTCACCGGAACAGGGGCGAAGATGTTTATAATATCCGGCCCTGTCATTGTTTATGGCATATCTTCCAGTATAGTTTACGGTGTAATCCTGTGGCTATGCGGACTTTTTTCATAAGCCGGATTAAAAGAAAGCCGCTCGTCAGCTAATCCTGACGAACGGCTTTTTAAATGGTTTTTTACACCAGCTCTATGATAGCCATCTCGGCTGCGTCGCCACGGCGGGGGCCAACACGATAAATGCGTGTGTAACCTCCGTTGCGCTCGGCATATTTTGGAGCTATCTCGTCAAACAGCTTCTTGGCTACATCCTCCCTTGTTATAAAGGATAAAGCCTGACGGTAGTTTGCAAGGGAGTTTTTCTTTCCCAGACTTATCATTTTCTCGGCCAGAGGCCCAATTTCCTTTGCACGGGTGACGGTTGTCTCCATGCGGCCGTTGTCCAGCAGGTCTGTCACCTGCTGCCTTAACATGGCCATACGCGCATCGGTGGGCTTACCGAGCTTTCTGTTGGTGGGCATATATGGATTTCCTCCTTTTAAGAGTATAAAGGGCTCAGGGGTGTTTATCCGCCTGTTTCGTAATCTTGGTGTTGCTCCGGATATTATTAGTTTTCGTCGCTGGCAAGGGCAAGACCCATCATTGCAAGCTTATGCTCCACTTCCTCAAGAGACTTGCGTCCGAGGTTTCGAACCTTTATCATCTCATCTTGAGTCTTTGCAATAAGGTCCTCGACGGTGTTGATGTTAGCCCGCTTTAAGCAGTTGAAGCTGCGCACAGAAAGGTCCAGCTCTTCGATAGTCATCTCAAGAACCTTGTCCCTCTGGGCTTCAATCTTTTCCTTCACCGTAGATTCGCTGCCGATAGTCTCTGACAGGTCGGTAAAGAGAGTGAAATGGTCGCAAAGTATCTTTGCGCCAAGGGAAACAGCGTCACGGGGCGTTATGGTCTTGTCTGTCCAAACTTCGATAGAAAGTTTGTCGTAGTCGGTTTTGTTGCCGACACGAGTATTCTCAACAGTATAGTTAACCTTTAATACCGGTGAGTAAATGGAGTCTACCGGAATGGTACCGATAACCTGCTGCTGTGTCTTGTTCTTTTCAGCGACTACATATCCCCTACCATGGTCAACGACCAGTTCCATGCTTAAATATCCGTCCGGACCAAGGGTCGCAATATGAAGCTCGGGATTTTGTATTTCAACGTCAGAATCGGCCTTTATATCACCTGCCGTAATTACACCCTCGCCGGATGCTTCGATATAAACCGTTTTGGGGCCTTCGCTGTGGAGCTTTAAAATGATGCCCTTGACATTGAGAACTATTTCAGTCACGTCCTCTTTAACGCCGGGGACTGTGGAAAACTCATGCTGCACGCCGGCTATTTTCACAGATGTGACTGCTGTACCGGGAAGAGAGGATAGGAGCACAAGT
>JAAYFX010000118.1 GCA_012728025.1 Clostridiales bacterium | reverse complement strand
GATATATCTTTTCTTTAAATTGATTTTATAAATCCAAAAACCGGCTCAGGGAATTTTCTTTTCTGAGCCGGTTAATTTTTCATACTCTGCCGTTTTGCCGCAAATAAGCGTCTGAAGGTCTTTTATTATAAATCAGTCTTTATCGCAAGGCTTTTCCTCTGCCTTTTCCCCTTCACCTTCATCTGTCTTTTCCGAAAGGTTTATCACCTTGCCGTCCAAAAGCTTTAAAAGCCCTCGGCAAAAAAGATTTACAGCCTTGGGGAGAAGTTCGTTTTCTCCTTTTTCAAGAAGCCTTGCCCTCAGGCGGGGACTATCGTCCTCTTGGACTTCAACAAACTTTTGTGAAATTATCGGGTTTTCCATAGATTCACGGGTGACAAAAAATGCCCTTGCCTCCACCTTTTTCAGCCCCGCCTCAAGGGCGGCAGCGCAGAGACTCTCGTCTTCCACCTCTCGGGCTGAAAGCTGAGTCATAAGCCCGTCTCCGGTGCTTATTATCCTGCCCTCAAAATATTTAAAGGCTGCATCGGGAATGGGAAAGTCAAAGCCTGCAAGGATAACAAGCTCTATGTCAAGGTCCCGCAGCTTATCCGTAACAGCAGACGTAAAAACACTATCCGAGGGAAACATTTCCCTGTCAATTATGTAACGCCGCAGTCCTGCAATTTCCGCCCTTTTAAGAGCATAGGCCGAAGGATTAGAGGATATGACGGCTGTAAGCTCGCAATCGGGTATCTCCCCAAACATCCGAGCATCTATGAGAGATTGAAGATTTTTGCCCCCGCCCGATACCAAAACAGCGGTTTTGACCATTTTTTGCACCCCATTAAATTTAGAAGTTTTTAAGCTTTTAATAATGTTTATTTTTCAAGCAGTTGCCTTGCCATCTGGCTATTTACAGCCTCGGCTTTTATAAGTTTTTCAACAATGTCCCAGCTTTTCTCCCCGTCTCTTGATAAAACGGCAGCTTCAATCATTTCTTCAAGCTTTTCTGTCTCAAGGTCTGGAAATTCAATGCAAAGCTCGTGGCCGATACTATCTAAAAAAGCTGTCACCTTAGGGTCATAGGAAACACCAACAAGAGGAACCCCCTGAGAGGCCGCAAATATAAGCCCATGCAGGCGCATTGAAACCATGGCCCTCATGCGGGATAAAACCCCTATGGTTAAAGAAACTTCCATAGGCTCTGATATAATCGCCGCTTCCGTTTTCATAAGTCCCATAACAGAGTGAGTGACCTCTCCATCCTCCTGAGGGTTTATAAGTATGAAAACAGGCTTTAAATTAAGCTTTTCGGAGACAAAGTCCGCAGCTTTGGCAAAGCTTGCTGCCTTTTGCGAAAAGCCCTCCCAGTTGCGTATTGAAAAACAGACAAGGCCCTTTTCATTTTCCAGCCCGTATTTTTTAAGCTCGGCATCCACCCTGTCATCGGAGGCGGCACTAAGGGTAAGGGCAGGGTCGGAGGAAATCATTATCTTCGGCTTTAAAACCCCCAGACGGCCAAGCTCTGCCATGCTGTATCCCTCACGAAGAGTTATAACATCCACATAACTATTTAAAACTTTGCGAACCCTTGGCACATCCCGCTCATCTTTTAAAGGCCCTATGCCGCAGCCATACATCATAACCTGATTTCCAAGCTTTTTTGCCGCCTTTATCGTATAAAGATAATACCAAAGACTACGCCTGCTGGTAACATTTTGGATAAGGCTGCCGCCGCCGCTTAAATACAGCTTTGTTTCCTTCATCTCCCTACGAAAGGCAGGGGCATTAAACATATGCACAGAATCAACATAATATTTTTTTCGTGTTTCTCGGGGTCTTCTTGAAAGAGCCGTTATGGGAATAAAGGGGTCTATACCCCGCATTTCACCCACTATGGCCTCTAAAATGGCGTCATCTCCGGCATTTCCCATGCCATAAGCACCACAGATGATTACACCATTTCTTTTGCCTTCTTTTTTAAGGTTCTCCCTGCGAATTATTTCCTCATATATGTTAATCTGGGTCTTTGTGGTTGCCTCCACAGAAAATTCTGCCTTTGCCTTTTCGTAAGCGGCTTTTCCGATTTTCTCCCGCAAATCTTTATCCTGCGCAAGCTGTTTTAGTCTTAGTGCAAGGGTTTCATAATCCCTTGGGGCAAAAAGAAAGCCAGTCTCCCCCTCGTTTATAAGCATGGGTACTCCCCCCACACGGGTGCTGACTGTTGGCAGCAAGGCCCTTGCCCCCTCGGTTATGGCATAGGGAAAGGTTTCCGACAGAGAGGTAAGGGCATTTATGTCCAAGGCCCCGAAAAAGCTGTCTATATCGTCAATCCAGCCGGCAAAACATATCTTGTCCGACACTGAAAGCTCAGCGGCAAGGGCCATAAGCTTTTCCTTTTCCCCGCCTTCCCCCGCTATGACAAGGCGAAGCTTATCGCAGCTTTCCGCCGCCTTTGCAAAGCCTTTTATGAGAGTCTGCACATCTTTAACGGGGTCAAGCCTTGCGGCAATGCCCACAACAACGCTGTCCTCCCCGCAGGAAAGGCCGAGACTGCGCAAATATGAAAGCCTGTCCGGATTTTTCACCTGAACTGAAAAATCAACGCCATTATATATGGTGAAAATCTTGTTGGGGGAAAAGCCCCTGTCAATTAAAAGCTCCTTCATAGCGTCGGAAACTCCCACAAGATAGTCCGCCCTTTTTAGGGCATAGGAGTTAAGCCCCCCGTAAACAAGAGCTGCTGCCGGTCTTCCCAAATAGTCAAGCTTCGGGTCACTGTGAACCGTTGTGACAACGGGTATGCCGCAGGGCCTGCGAAGAAGGCTTGCCATAAAGTTTCCCCTTGCCCCGTGGGAATGGATAAGGTCATAGCCATCTTTTTTAATCATGGTCTTAAGCTTTTTTGCAGCCTTTAGGGGGTTTCCCTCCATAATTACAGTATTAATTCCCAGAGCTTGGGCCTCATCGGAAAACTCGCCCTTCATAAAGCAGACCAAAGTTGCATCTATATTTTTGCTTATTCCCGCCAGCAGATCGTGGATATGAGTTTTCGCTCCGCCTGTGTCTCCGCCGCTGATAAGATGGATAACCTTCACAGATAAACCTCCAAAACCTCCGGCAAAAACACCGGAAATGCCCTTGTTAAAAACCTTGTATTATTATATAATGATATGATAAGCCATATTAAAACACACAGTTTACCATGATAATTATATATCATCCGCAAAGCGTGGTCAACAATCGGAGGTCAATATGACAAAAATCTACCTAATCCGTCATGCCGAAGCCGAGGGCAACCTTTACAGGCGCATTCAAGGCCATTATGACGGGGATATAACCGAAACCGGAAAAAGGCAGATAGAAGCCCTTTCCCATCGTTTTAAAAACATTCAAATTGATGCGCTTTACGCAAGCGACCTTCAGCGCACCCAGAAAACCGCCGGAGCAATTTTAAAACACCATTCGGAGCTTAGTCTTAACATAGACCCCCGACTGAAAGAAATCGGCCTTGGCATCTGGGAGGACCAGCCTTGGGGCAACGCAAGCTTTGACTATCCCGAGCAGATGTTGCTTTTCGGAACGAACCCCGAAAAATGGCATATAGAAGGCGGGGAGAGCTTTGCTGATTTAAAAAGCAGGATTACGGAAGTAATCAATGAGCTTGCAGAAAAACACAAGGGGCAGACCATTGCCTGCGTAAGCCACGGCATGGCCATAAGAGCCCTTATAAGCACAATTTTGGGCGTTTCTTCGGAAAATATTTCTCAGATTTCCCATGGGGACAACACCTGTGTTGCCCTGCTAAATATTGAAAAGGGCAAAACCTCCATAGAATACTATAACGACACCGCCCACCTTGATGAAAACCTCAGCACCTTCGCAAAGCAGGGCTGGCACAAAAACTCTGTTAAGCCCGATATAACAAGCCTTCGTTTTTATCCTATGGAGCTTTCCGCTGATGCCCAGCTTTATAAAGACTGCTATAAAGAGGGCTGGCAAGCGGCTCATGGCACCACAAGAGGATATAGCGAGGCTCCTTATATTAAGGCTGCAACTAAGGTTTCCTCAAAAGACCCTTTAACCCTTATGAAAGCTCTTTACGGTGACGAGTTTGCAGGCATACTGGAACTTGACCCAGAAAGAATGGCAGAGGAGGGCGCCGGCTGGATAAGCTTTGTATACATCGCTCCGGAATTTCGTGGCAGGGGTCTTGCCTGCCAGCTTATAGGTCAGGCAGTTTCATATTATCGCAAAAAAGGACGCAGCAGCCTTTGCCTTCATGTCTCCGAAATAAACAGTCGGGCTTTGGCTCTTTATGAGAGTCTGGGCTTTCATTGTATCGGCACTGAAGAGGGCAATGTCTCCATTCTGCAGCTCCTTCAAAAATCAATTTAAGCTTTATCCTTTAAAAGCTCATACGAGGTGCTTATGCAAAGCCATGCTTTGACAGACTTTTTACCTGTTTCAAAAGAAGATATGTTTTCCCGTGACTGGTATTACTACGACTTTCTGGTGGTAAGCGGCGATGCCTATGTGGACCATCCAAGCTTCGGCCCTGTGGTAATTGCCAGAGTGCTTGAAGCTCTTGGGGCAAGGGTGGCCTTTCTTTCCCAGCCCAAGTGGAACGATTGCGCCGATTTTGAGGCCATGGGCCGACCCAGATACGGAGTTTTCATAGGGGGAGGCAACCTTGACAGTATGGTTGCCCACTATACCGCTGCAAAAAAGCCCAGAGGAGAGGACTTTTACTCTCCGGAAAAAAAGGCAGGGCTTCGTCCGGACAGGGCCACAATAGTATACACAAACCGTGCAAGAGAAGCCTTCGGCTCGGATATGCCCATAATAATCGGCGGGCTGGAAGCCAGTCTGCGGCGCTTTTCCCACTATGACTATTGGGACGATAAGGTGCGGCGTGGGATTTTATTCGACTCTAAGGCAGACCTTCTTGTTTACGGCATGGGTGAGAGGGCCACAAGGGAAATTGCAAAAAGGCTGAGACGAAAGACCTCTCCCTCTGACATGAGGGATATTCGTGGCACAGCCTTCATAGCCCCTGATGAAAGTTTTTGTGAATTTGAAAAAATCATTCTTCCCTCCTATGAGGAAACGGCAAAAGACCCTGTTGCCGAAGCAAATGCCACCCGCATAGAATATGAAGAGCACGACTTTGTAAGGGGACGTGCCCTTTGCCAAAGCTGTCAGGGCAGAACCCTTATTGTAAATCCCCCTGCCGAACCTCTTTCCCAAAAGGAGCTTGACGAGGTTTTTGACCTGCCCTTCACTCGGGAAACTCACCCAATGTACGACAGCTTGGGAGGCGTCCCCGCCATTGAAGAGGTGCGCTTTTCCATCATCCACAACAGGGGTTGCTTCGGCGGCTGCAACTTTTGCGCTCTTGCCTTTCATCAGGGAAGGGCGGTTACAAGCCGCAGCCACGAATCCGTCATCCGAGAGGTGGAGAAAATGACACAGCACCCTCTTTGGAAGGGCTATGTCTCCGACGTGGGCGGCCCCACGGCAAATTTTCGCCGCCCCTCCTGCAAAAAGCAGGCGGAGCATGGTATGTGCGCAAAGAAAAACTGCCTCTCCCCAACTCCCTGTTCCCAGCTTGATGCAGACCATTCGGACTATCTTGCCCTTTTGCGCAAACTCCGTCAAATTGCCGGAGTGAAAAAGGTTTTTATCCGCAGCGGCATCCGCTTTGACTATATGATGGAGGATAAAGACGGTACCTTTTTCTCTGAGCTTGTGGAAAATCATATTTCCGGTCAGCTTAAGGTTGCGCCGGAGCATTGCATAGACAGCGTTTTAGATTATATGGGCAAGCCCCACATAGAGGTTTACGAAGCGTTTTCCGAAAAATATGCAAGGCTCAACCAGCGTCATGGCAAGGAACAATATATTGTTCCCTATCTTATGAGCAGCCACCCCGGCAGCAGCCTTTCCGATGCCGTTGCCCTTGCGGAATACCTTAACGCCAAAGGCAGGCAACCCGAGCAGGTGCAGGATTTTTACCCCACTCCGGGGACAATTTCCACCTGTATGTACCATACGGGGATAGACCCCCGCAGCATGAAAAGTGTGTATGTTGCCAAAAGCCCTCAGGAAAAAGCCCTGCAACGGGCGCTTTTACAGTGGAAAAGGCCGGAAAAGCGCAGGCTTGTTATAGAGGCTTTAAAAAAGGCAGACAGGGAAGATTTAATCGGCTATGGAAAAGGCTGTCTTGTCCGGCCGGACAGGCCCTCTGGGCCAAAACCTGCCAAGGCCCCGTCGAAAAGCGGAGGGAAAGCTTCCTCCCAAGTGCGGGTTTCCGGCAGGGCCAAGGGCATGGGCGGCGGCAAAAACGCCAAGGTACAGCAGTCGGTAAGGTCTTTAACCAAAGAAAACCCCTCTGCAAGTCCCAAGGGAAAGCCCAAAGGTAAAAGGTAGCAAATTCTTAAGTTTATAAAAGCTGTTGATGAGAAAACCTTGTTTTTAAAGATAAAAAAGCGGCGGAATGTTTCCATTCCGCCAAAACAGGGTTGTGGGATAAAGATATGAGCCCGGCACGCACCCTGCGCGCCATTGGATAAGCTGTAATCAGAGGATAGCCCATTTTGAAGCTCTTGTAAAGAGCGAAAAAGCACTAGTTTTGTCGAAGGCGTATTTTTTACGAAAAAATGCATATTCTCTAGGCTTTTCAGGCTGTGTTGACACTACCTAATAAGGAAAGGGCATTAAATGCGAGAAATCACCTGTGAAGAAATAATTAAGGCTGTCGAAGCCTTGTGCATCGAGGCAAACACCGTTTTGCCCCTTAAAACGAGAGAGCTTATAGAAAAGGCCGCAGAAAGCGAAATTTCCCCTGCCGGAAAGCAGGTTTTCAGAGATTTGCGGGAAAACTATCTTATAGCGGAAAAAGACAGGCTGCCCATTTGTCAGGACACTGGAATGGCTGTTGTTTTCGCAAGTCTTGGTCAGGATTTGCACATAGTCGGCGGAAGCTTCGAGGAAGCTGTTAACGAGGGAGTGCGTCGGGGCTATGAAAAGGGCTTTCTGCGAAAGTCCGTGGTTTCAGACCCCCTTCGGCGGGTTAACACCGAAGACAACACTCCTGCTGTTATCCACAGCCGGATTGTGGACGGCGACAGTCTTTCTATTAGTCTTGCCCCAAAGGGCTTCGGCAGCGAAAATATGAGTGCCATGAAAATGTTTCTCCCCTCCTGCTCAACCGAGGATATTCTTGAGTTTATCACCGAAACTGTTTCAAAGGCGGGCTCCAATCCCTGCCCTCCGGTTATCGTGGGAGTGGGTCTTGGAGGAACTGTGGAAAAAGCGGCCCTTTTGGCAAAAAAGGCCCTTACCCGTGAGATGGACGAGGCTAACCCCGACCCCTTTTACGCTGAATTAGAGGAAAAGGCTCTGGAGCGTGTAAACGCCTTGGGCATTGGTCCTCAGGGTTTCGGCGGCGCTGTTACGGCGCTGAAGGTAAACATTGAGTTTTTCCCAACTCATATTGCGGGGCTTCCCTGTGTTGTTAAT
>JAAYFX010000117.1 GCA_012728025.1 Clostridiales bacterium | reverse complement strand
GCAAAGGAGGGAGTCGCCAAAACCACAGCATCACAGCCTGAAACGCAGCCAAGGTCTGTTGTTAGCCTAAGCTCCTTTGGTATGACCACGCCTTTTAAAAATGGGTTTTCCCCTGTTTCCTCAATTGTTTGCCGCTCTTTTTCAGAAAATGACCACAGGCTTACGTCATTACCGTTTTCTAAAAGCAAAATGGCAAGGGCCGTTCCCCAGCCGCCGCTTCCGACTACCGAAATTTTCATTAATACTCTCCTGATATAGTATTATTGCAAAAAGCGGCGCTGTGCCGCCTTTGACAAGCTTATCATACCCGTCTAAGGCGTAAAACGCAAGCGCCGCTTACCGTATTAATAATTACTTTACATTTATCTTAACTAAGGATTAATCAAGGTTAAATTCCTCGCCGCAGCCGTAATTTTCATATACATAGTCAATATCCTTGTCCCCCCTGCCAGAGAGGTTTACAAGAATTGTGCCCCTTTTATGCTCCTTTGCGTATTTCATGGCATAGGCAAGGGCATGGCTGCTTTCTATGGCGGGGATTATTCCCTCATAGCGGCAAAGCAGGAAAAAAGCTTCAATGGCTTCCTTATCTGTAACAGAAGTGTAGTTAACCCGACCCAAGTCGTGGAGATAGGCATGCTCCGGCCCTACGGAAGGATAGTCAAGACCACTGGCGCAGGAGTAAACCGGTGCAGGCTCGCCTTTTTCGTCTTTTAGCATGATGCTTTCAAAGCCGTGCATAATTCCCTTTTCCCCAAAGGTGATGCTTGCGGCATTATCCCCCGGAGTTTCACCTTTGCCCATTGGCTCAACGCCATAAATATCCACAGGGTCAGAAAGAAAGGCGGAAAAAAGCCCTATGGAGTTTGAGCCTCCGCCAACACAGGCACAAATTGCCTCGGGCAGGTTCCCTGTCATCTCCGTAAATTGTGCTCTTGCCTCGTGACCCACAATAGCCTGAAAATCACGCACCATCATGGGAAAAGGGTGAGGACCCACAACAGAGCCTATGCAGTAAATTGCATCCTTATATTCTTTCATATAGCCCTCAAAGGCAGCATCCACAGCCTCTTTCAAGGTTTTCAGCCCATGGGTGGCGGGGATGACCCTTGCTCCCAGCATCTTCATTCGGGTTACGTTGGGGGCCTGCTTTTTGATGTCCACCTCGCCCATGTATATATCACATTCCATGCCAAAATAAGCGGCAGCCGTTGCCAAGGCCACGCCGTGCTGACCTGCCCCTGTTTCGGCTATAAGCTTCTTTTTGCCCATAAATTTTGCAAGAAGCCCCTCTCCCATGCAGTGATTCAGCTTATGGGCGCCTGTGTGGTTTAAATCCTCACGCTTAAGGTATATTTGTGCGCCGCCGACCTTTCGTGAAAGCCTTTCGCAATGGTAAACGGGGGTGGGTCTGCCCTGAAAATCACGACGTATCCTGCGAAGCTCATTTATAAACTCTGCACTGTTGCAAATGCTGTGGTAGGCTTCACAGGTTTCCTCAAAAGCGGGAATTAATTCCGGCGGAAGATAGGCCCCGCCGTACTCACCATAGCGCCCCTCATCAGTGGGAACGTTTTGTAAATATGTCTCAAAGCCCTTGTTGGGGTTTTCATAAGCTGCCGAAGTTTTCATAGTATATTTCTCCTTAAAATAAGTTTCATTTTGAATGTTTTTGTGCTTTTCCACCTTTTATAATCTGCCTCGCCATCGCATAATTACCATAATTTTTCCCCCTAACAAAACAAAAAAGCCCCTGCCCTAATTAGGACAAAGACTTACATCTCTGCGGTACCACCTAAATTGACGGCAAGTTGCCGCCCACTTATGACATACAATAATATGTCCGCACGTTTTACGGGTTGCTCCCCCGTCGGCCATTACTTGCACTAAATGTGCTTTCCTGCCGCCCTCACAAGTCCATTCACAAAGAATACCTGCTGCGGCAATCCCACCATCTGCCGCTCTCTTTGAGCCGTTTTTTCCTG
>JAAYFX010000116.1 GCA_012728025.1 Clostridiales bacterium | reverse complement strand
GGGTTGACCGCATCATAAAATGCGGCGGCGCCCAGGCCGTTGCCGCCTTGGCCTACGGCACGGAAAGTGTGCCGAAAGTTGATAAAATTGTTGGACCTGGAAATGCCTATGTGGCGGAAGCTAAAAGGCAGGTTTTCGGTCAGGTGGATATAGACATGATAGCAGGCCCCAGCGAGATACTTATTATTGCCGATGAAGAAAGCTCTCCAAGGCTTTTGGCGGCGGATATGCTGTCTCTGGCGGAGCATGACAAGCTTTCCACCGCCGTTCTAATATGCACAAGCGAAAGCCTTGCGGAAGAAGTGAAAAATGAAATTTCACGCCAGCTGGAGAGCCTTCCCCGCAGGGAAATTGCCTTAGAATCAATTAGAAATAACGGCAAAATTATTATAGCAGAAAGCATAGAGCAGGCTATTGAAATATCAAACCGCATTGCTCCGGAGCATCTTGAAATGTGTGTGGATAAGCCCTTTGATTATCTTGATAAGATAACAAATGCCGGTTCAATCTTCTTAGGAAAGAATTGCCCCGAGCCTTTGGGGGACTATTTTGCCGGAACAAACCACACCTTGCCCACAGGGGGAACGGCAAGATTTTCAAGCCCTCTTTCAGTGGACGATTTTTTGAAGAAGTCCTCTTACATTTATCATACGGAAGAAGCGCTAAACGAGGTTTGCGGCAAAATTGCGTATTTTGCAGAAAAAGAGGGTCTTTCCGCCCACGCAAGAAGTGCCGTAAGCCGTAAAAACAGAATGGACGAGAGTGAAAAATGAGCAGATTTTTAAGCGAGAGGTTTTGTGAGCTTTGCGCCTATGTCCCCGGGGAGCAGCCGAAGGACATGGAATATATAAAGCTTAACACCAATGAGTCGCCTTACCCCCCGGCTCCGGAGCTTATGAAAACCATTGACGAAAAGCTATTGGGCAACCTTCGGCTGTATTCCGACCCTGAATGTAAAAGGCTCAGGGAGGCAATTGCAAGGGAAAACAAGGTTAATTTAGAAAATGTTTTTCTGGGAAACGGCTCTGACGAGGTGCTCTCTTTCATCTTTATGGCATTTTGTGACAAAGGGGAAAGGGTATCCTATCCGGATATAAGTTATGGCTTTTATTCCGTATATTCCGAGCTTTACGGTCTTAGTAAAAATGAGGTTCCACTAAAAGATGACTTTAGCATAGACCCTAGTGACTACATGAATTTGAACAGCACCGTAGTCATAGCAAACCCAAATGCACCTACGGGACTTTGTCTTTCCCTTGAGGACATTGAGAAGATTGCAAAATCAAACCCTGATAACATTGTAGCAATAGACGAAGCCTATGTGGACTTCGGCGGAAAAAGCTCCATAGAGCTTACAAAAAAACATGATAACCTTCTTGTTGTTCAAACCTTTTCAAAGTCCCGCTCGCTGGCGGGGGCAAGGCTTGGCTTTGCCATAGGAAATGAAAAGCTTATAGCGGATTTAGAAAAGTTAAGATATTCTACAAACCCCTTTAATGTAAACAGCATTAGCCTTGCACTGGGCATAGCTGCCTTAGAGGGAAGGGAATATTACGATAAAAGAATACAAGATATTATCCGAACGAGAGAAGGTTCGGCGCAGGAAATGAAAAGCATGGGCTTTGAGCTTACGGATAGTCGTGGGAACTTTTTGTTTGCAAGGCATCCAAAACTTGGCGGGGAAAGGCTTTATTCGGAGCTTCGCAGTCGTGGAATTCTTGTTCGCCACTTTAAAAAACCCAGAATTGATGATTATGTGCGCATAACAATCGGAACAGAGCGGCAGATGGAAACCATGCTTTACGCCTTAAAGGAGATGCTGTCTATATGAGAAGCTTTGATATAAAAAGAAAAACAGCGGAGACGGATATT
>JAAYFX010000115.1 GCA_012728025.1 Clostridiales bacterium | reverse complement strand
TTGCAACGCAAAGGGTCTCTAATCCTTACTATTTGTTTTATTAGTTTCTCGGCCTGAACATCTCACCGTCAGGAGACTGTAATGGCTCTATAAAACTTAAAAACGGATTTAGCAGCACGTCGGTTCTCCGACGTGCTGTTTTCATATAAGCCCGACATCACAGGGCGCAATAAAACAGATTGAAGGTTTTTTTAACCTTCAATCTGTTTTTATTTTTCAAGCTGCCGAGGGTATATCCTGCATAAACCATGTGATAAGCTCTGCCGCTTCAGCACGGCTTATGTAGTCTAAGGGTCTAAAAATTTCTTTGTCATTCTTTGAAACAAAACCACAATCACGAAAGAGGGAAACATACTCACAGGCCCAAGGGCTTATTCTCACATCATCTCTGTATGAGCAGGATTTTAGGGTTTGTGAGACTCTGCTTTGGTTTTCTGCCGCATAACGGCCGAGGATGGTGTAAAACTGCTCTCGTGTTATGTATTCGTTGGGGGCAAAGGAGTTTTCCGATATGCCCTTTATATAACCGTTTTTATAGGCCCAGCCCACTGCCTGAGAATACCATTGACCTTCCGGAACATCAGCAAAACTATGGCACAGGCTGCGGCTGCTCAAAGAGGAAAATGAGTATGAGCCCCGAGACATAAAAAATCGTGTAAGTCCCGTTTGGACAGGCTGTGCCTGTTCGGGAGAGCCGGCAACCCGCCAAAGGACAGTGGCAGCCATTGCCCGTGACATATAAGCGTTTGGACTAAAGCCCTCGCCGTCTCCAAGGATTATCCGCTTTTTAAGGACATAGTCAATATCACCTGCTGCCCAATGCTCAGAAAGCTTTGATTCGTCATAATAAGTTTCAGAAGGGCCGGAAGGGACACTGTAATAAACAATTCCCTTTTCGGGCTGAACCCCCCGCAGGCGGAAAAGCTCGTCCAAAGTTACAAATTCATAACCGGCAGCCAAAAGCTCATCAATAGCGTAAAGGGCAACGTTTAGGTTCTTTTCGCCGGTATCATGCAAAATGGCTATTGCCCCGTCGGCGGCTGTGGCAACAAGATTTTTCTTCATAAGCTCTTCAGAGGCGCTCATATAGCCATTTGCTGGGTCTACCGACCATTGGATTATTGGAGCGCCCGCAAGCTCCATTACAGTTTTTGACATATCACCATAGGGTATGCGCACCATGTTATCGGTTTTTCCTGAGACTTCGGCAATAAGCTCGTTTGTTCGCCCAAGCTCATCTGTTATAGAGGCTGGGGAAATCTTTGTGAACCAAGGGTGAGAATAGCTGTGGTTTGCAAGCTGGTGACCTTCATTTGCCGCTCTTTCCGCTATCTCGGGGTAATATTCTATGCTGCGTCCCACAAGAAAAAAGGTGACCTTAACATTTCTTTCGGCTAATTCGTCAAGTAGTTGGGGAGTAATAGTTTTGTGGGGGCCATCATCAAAGGTCAGGGCAATAAGCTTTGTGTTGTTTGCCTGTGCCGGTGATTTAATCGAAAAAACTACAAAAAAGATAAAGATGAAATATGCTATGCGTTTTGCCATGACCTAAAAATCCCCCATAAAATATTGTTTACATAATAAATGTCGAATCTATTATAATACTGTCGAATTTTTTGGTCAACGCAATATGGGGCATTGTGATAAAGTGTAAATCTTGTTACGATTTTGTAAGTTCGAGTTAACATAATGCAATAGTTTTTGACATTTAAATTTTATTCAAAAAGAACTTGACAAAAGCCCTTGCAAGGTGTACTATTGCCATAGTGTACTAGTTGAGCAACACATTATGAATAAAAAAACTACAGGAAAGGCAGTGATAGCTTGGCATGGCAGTTTACAGGTGACCGACCTATATATATTCAAATGGCAGAGCATATAACTTCCGGCATACTCAAAGGTGAGTATCAGATGGGGGAGAAGCTGCCCTCAGTTCGGGAGTTTGCTTTAATGGCCTCCGTAAATCCCAATACGGTGCAAAGGGCCTTATTTGAGCTGGAGAATATGGGCCTTATTGAGACTCAGAGGAACACCGGCAAATTCGTTACATTGGAGGAGAGCAGGATAGAAATGTCGAGAAATGAGATGGGAAAGGCACTGGTTGCAGACTTTATAAAGAGTATGAAAGCCTTGGGATACAGCGGCGAACAGATAAAGGACATCTTTGAAAACGAGAGGAAGGCAGGAGAAAGCAATGAATCAGAAAACGCTTGAATGTACGGAGGTATCAAAGAATTTTGGCTCCATTGCCGCCTTGCACAATGTAAACCTGAGCCTGCCGGAAGGGAAAATTATCGGGCTTCTAGGGCCTAACGGCAGTGGAAAAACAACTCTTATAAAGCTTATTTGCGGGCTTTTGACTCCCTGTGAAGGAAGCATAAGCATATGCGGTCATGAGCCGGGGCCGGAAAGTAAGGCCATAGTATCTTATCTGCCCGAGCGCAGCTATCTTCCGGACTGGATGACAGTGTTGGACTGCCTTGATTTTTTCAGGGATTTTTACGAGGATTTTGATTATGAAAAGGCCGTGGGTATGCTGGAAAACCTGAAGGTTCCCGCTAAGGCACGTATGAAAACTCTAAGTAAAGGCACCAAGGAAAAGGTTCAGCTGGTTCTTGTTATGTCAAGAAGGGCAAGATTATATCTTCTTGATGAACCAATAGGCGGGGTTGACCCAGCGGCAAGGGACTACATTCTGAACACGATTTTGCGCAATTACGATGAAAACGCAACGGTTTTAATCTCCACCCACCTTATAGCGGATATAGAAATGGTTTTGGATGAATTTATCTTCCTCCAAAACGGTCAGGTGGTATCCTATGCTTCGACAGACAGCCTTAGAGAAGATTTAGGCAAGTCTATCGATACCTATTTCAGGGAGGTGTTCAGATGCTAGGCAAGCTCATAAAACACGATTTCAAGTCACTTTCACGGATGCTTGTGCCCATGCAGGTAATAATCCTTGGGGCGACGATAATTGCCACTGCAATGTTTTCCTTTAATCTAAGGTCAGACTCAGGCAGTCTGCTTACGGGTACCGGCTTTGATTTACTTCGGATAATATCGGCCTTTATGTCTGTACTTATGTTGCTTGCTATAATTGCGGCATCCATACTTGTGGCGGTTGTTATATTCTACCGTTTTTACAAAAGCTTCATGAGCGATGAGGGCTATCTCACCTTTACCCTGCCTGTAAAATCTTCAGAACTTTTGTGGTCAAAGCTGATATGCGCCATTATCTGGAGTCTTATAAGCGGTATAGTCATATTTTTAAGTCTGAATATCTTTATTTTGTTCGGAACTTCGAGTACAAGCTTTGTTAACCTTGAGTTTTATAAGGTGACGGCAAAGTTCATTTCAGATACCAACAATATGTTCGGAAATGCCTTAGTGCTTCCCATTATAGAGTTTGTTTTGATGGTTTTTGCCAGTATAACTTATACAATCCTCCACATCTATTTGGCTTTGATAATTGGTGGGGCCGTAGCTCGCAAGCACAAGCTTGCGGCAGGTATAGGCTTTTATTTTGTGATAAACATTATAGTCGGCATCCTAAGCACTGTTTTGCAGTTTATGATGATGCCCAGACTGGCGGCAAACCTTAGCTTGATGGACGGACAAAATCTTGAAGGCGGACAAATACTCACCAGCCTTATAAGTCAGATGCAGCCCTATGTGCTTTTGTCCCTTGGAATGTCTATTGTTTTCAGCGTGGTATTTTTTATGGCGTCTAACTATCTTATAAAAAACAAGCTGAATTTGGACTAGTGACCTTTAAAATTCCATAGTATAAAGTAAAAAGTATAATCGGGTTTAAAAAATCTGATTATACTTTTTGCGGGGAGCAGGCTTTAAGTGAGTTTAAAGCTTACTCCATAAAGCCCACAGCGCCCCAACGGGTAAAATCCTGCTGCAAGCACAACTTATGATTATTTTACATGGTTTTGTGCCACAGGCCGCAGCGGAAAGGCATGGTTATAAATATGATAAATCTTACAAAAGCCCCCCTGCTCGCAGATGCGAAAAAAGCAAGGCACAAGCCAAATATTATCCTTCAGATACTTATCTTTTTTGCAGTGTTCATAAGCTCGAACATAATAACGGGACTTATAATCGGCATACCCATGGCTGCCACGATGTTAAAATCCATAGATGCCTCTCTCATAGCGGGGGCGGATGCAAGACAGGCGGCAAATTACGCTATGGAATCAATCTCCAAAATGCCTGAATGGCTAATGGTGCTTATGCTTTTTGCAACGGCGGCAACTACCATATGCACTGTTATTTACTGCCGGAAGATAGAAGGGCGCTCTTTTTCATCTATGGGCATGAGGAAAGATGGTTTTCTTAAAAAATGCGGAATGGGATATATTATCGGAATACTCATGATTTCGGCGGCTGTGGGTCTTTCCATGGTTTTGGGAGCAACTCGCTTTGGAGGCTTCGACTCAAGAGTGTCATGGTTTTATATAGGTCTGTTTCTTCTGGGGTTTATAGTTCAGGGCATGAGCGAGGAAGTGCTTGTTCGGGGATATTTCATGGTTTCCTGCGCCAACAGAGTGCATATAGCCCTTGCCTTGGGTTTAAGCTCTGTGCTGTTTGCCGCCTTGCATCTTGCCAATAACGGCATTACAGCCTTGTCTTTTATAAATCTTGTTCTTTTCGGAGTTTTCACCGGAGCATATATGCTGCGTACAAACGACCTTTGGGGAGTTTGCGCCATTCATGCTTCGTGGAATTTTGTGCAGGGGCATATATTCGGCATATCCGTCAGCGGCACCGTTGTATCAAGCTCTGTTTTCTCAACTGTGCTTATAGAAGGCAAAGAGCTTGTTTCCGGCGGCAGCTTTGGCATAGAGGGTGGAATTTGCACAAGTGCTGTGCTAATTGCTGCCACAGCCCTTGTCATGTTTTTACCGCAGAAAAAACCTTATATTTATGTTGCAAGTCCAGAGGAAGAAAGGCCCCAAGGTAAAAAAAGAGAGCCTATGAATGTTTATATTGAAAAATAGAAAACGAAGTTATAAAAACCTCTGACATAAAATTTTTTGCATAAAAAGCTCCGAAGGGCAGGTTACCTCTCCGGAGCTTTTTGTTATAGAGCCTTATAGAGCCTTTAGTCGGCCTTAAAGGCAAACCCATTAGCCAAGACTAAGTCCGGCGGCCGCATAGCTCATAAAGGCGTTTTTAGCCCTTTCCTTATACCGCCGACTTATAGGTACCTTGTCACCGTTGTACATTACAAATTCATTGGGCTGATAGGTGACAACATGGTCCAAATTTACAATAAAGCTGTTATGGCAACGGAGAATGGGAGGAAAGGGGAGGGATTTGTCAATAAAATCAAGGCTTGTATATGTATCCTCCACACAGTTTTTGCAGACTATAAAAATCTTTCTCTGCCTGCTTTCGCAATAAAGGATGTCGGACTGACTTATAATCTTTCTTTTATGACTGCTGGTAATCATTATAGAAGCAGGGGCGCTCTCGGCCTTGCAACTGAAGTACCGCCGCATTACCAATGGCAGGCGTTGATGCAGCTCGTCTTTTATTATAAGCCAGAGATGGTCGGCTTCGTAAACATCGGTGGCATAACCTATGTGTTCCGTAAGAAAAACCACCTGACATTCAGGCAGGGCTTCATTTACCCTTTTTGCTATGTCTATCCCGTTAGCCCAAGATAAAGACAATTCAATATCAGTGAAAAACAAATCAGGGCGAAGATTAAGGGCCCCCAGCAGTCTTTCAGGACGGGAAAATATTAAGATTTCAACTTCCGCTTGGATTTTATTAAAATAATCCTCCAAGGCATTTTTTACGACAAGAGCAAAGCTCTTATCGTCCTCCAAAAGAAAAACAAGCATATAAGCACCTCTGGTGAAATAAGGATAATATGTGCATGAGAAACGCACATATGTCCATGTTTTACCACCATAAAGCATAATATAAGCTCAATTAAAATGCAATTAATCATGAAGAAATTGCTAAAGTTTGTTTAATTAGATAAAGTTTTATTAAATATTAGTGTATTTTGCCTGTTTGTTTAAGTGCAAATTGTGCAGCCC
>JAAYFX010000114.1 GCA_012728025.1 Clostridiales bacterium | reverse complement strand
ATATTACGGCGATTGTCGGGCCTAACGGCAGCGGAAAATCCAATATTTCCGACGCTGTGCTTTGGGTTATGGGAGAACAGCGCTCAAAGGCCCTTCGGGGCGGTAAGATGGAGGATGTAATCTTCGGAGGTACGGAAAAGCGGCCGAAGATGGGCTTTGCTCAGGTGTCGCTGATTGTGGATAACAGCGAGCGTCTTTTTAAAACAGAAAGCGGCGAGGTTATGCTTACAAGGCGATATTACCGCAGCGGCGAAAGCGAATACTACATCAACAAGGAGTCTGTACGCTTAAAGGATATAACAGAGCTTTTAATGGATACCGGTCTTGGCCGCTATGGTTATTCCATAATCGGACAGGGCAGGATAGCTGATGTGGTTTCCGCTAAAAGTACGGACAGGCGTGAGCTTTTTGAGGAGGCGGCGGGTATAGCTCGCTTTCGCTACCGTAAGGACGAAAGCGAAAGAAAGCTTTCCCACACTCAGGATAATCTCCTTCGCATAAACGACAAGATTGACGAACTTAAAATTCAGGTGGAGCCTTTAAAAAAACAGGCGGAAACCGCAAAGAAATACCTTGTTTTAAGGGATGAGCTAAGGCTTTTTGAAGTGTCTGTCTGGATGGAAACTTTGGATAGGCTTAAGGAAAACGCCGTAATTATAGAAAATGACTGGGAAAAGGCACAGCGTGAGCTTTTAAAGGCTCAGGCGGAGCTGGCGGAGCTTTATTCCACTTCGGAAAACCTTTCGGAAAAAATGCGGGAAAAAGACCTTGAGGCGGAAAAAGCCCGTGAGCAGCTATCCTGTGCCGAGAGCACCGGAGCCGAATGTGAAAGCGAGCTTGCGGTTCTCCACAACAGTGCAAAGCACAATGCAGAGCGGGAGGGCCAGCTTAAAACAGAGCTTTTTGAGCAGGGGACGAGAATTGACACGCTTAAGGCTCAAATTGCAAAGCGTCACGGGCGGGTTCAAGAAATCGGCTGTGAAATTTCAAGGCTTGACACAGAGCTTTTAAAGCTTTCAGAAAATATGAGCCAAAATGCAGAAAAAGAAGACGGCTTGAAAAATGAGCTGGCAGCTCTTTTTTCTCAAAGAAGTGAAAAACAGGCGGAGTGCTCCCGCTGCAACACAGTTTTGTCCATGCTTTCGGATGCTCGTACCCAGCAGGAAACAGCCGCTTTCAGGCAGGACGAAATGATGCAGGAGGCCCTTAGGGAGGAAGACCGTCTTAATGAGCAGCTCATTGAGGAAAAAACTCTGCTTTCCAAGGCGGGGGATAAGGAAAAGGAAATTTCCAATATAATAGAGGGTTACAGCCTGCGTCTTGAAAGCAGAAAAAGCAGGGTGAAAAAGCTTGAGGCTGAAAAGACAAGTCTTACAATAGAACTAAACGGTGTAAAATCCAGAGGGCTTATGCTTTCGGAGATGGAAAAGGAATTTGAGGGCTTTTCAAAATCCGTCAAAATAGTAATGCAGGAGTCAGGCAGAGGAAGCCTTAAAGGGATTTTTGGCCCTGTTGCAAACCTTGTGAAAACCGACGAACGCTACACTCTTGCAATTGAAACCGCCTTGGGTGCTTCCATGCAAAGCATAGTTGTGGAAACTCAAGAGCAAGCAAAGGCGGCCATAGAGTTTTTAAAGCGCCGTGACGGCGGCAGGGCAACCTTTCTTCCCCTGTCATCCATAAAACCTGCCGAGCTAAGGCGACGTCCCGACAAGGAAGCGGGATACCTTGGAACTGCCCTTGAGCTTGCTCATTTTGACGAGGGTTTTGCCAATGTTTTTTCAAATCTTCTGGCAAGAACGGTGGTTGCGGAGACTTTAGCAGATGCGATTTCCATGTCAAAACGTTTTGACAATCAGCTTCGCATAGTCACCCTTGACGGACAGCTTATAAATGCCGGCGGCTCCATGACAGGGGGAAGCGCCGCAAAAAACGCAGGAATACTCTCTCGTGCAAACGAGCTTAAAACTTTAAGATTCAGGCTAAAAGAATTGCAGGTTAAGGAAAAAGATTTGGACGAGGAACTCTCTTTGGCCGCAAGGGAACTTTCGGGGGCAAGTTATGAGCTTCAAACGGCTCAGGAGCAAAAGCTTCAAACCGAGGAAAACCGCAGAGCTTGCCAAAGCGCCCTTTCACACAGCGAGTTTTTGCTTACTGAGGCGGAAAAGACCATAGAAAAGCTCTCGGCGGAGATTGAAAGTTTTGAAAAACAGCGTGAGGAAGGCGCAAAAAGAGCCGATGAAGCCAAGAGGGATTCCATGAGGCTTGAAAGGGAAATTGCAGAGCTTGAAGAAAGACAAAAGCAGCTTAGTTTTGCTGGTGAGGAGAAAGACAGGCAGCGTAAGGAGCTTTCCGAAAAGTTGTCGGCTCTTTCCGAAGAAAGGTCATCTCTTGTATCCGAAAGGGACACAACAACACAGGCAGCCTTACAGCTTCAGGAACTTTTAGCAGACCTTTCCGGTGACGGCGATTGCCGCATGAAGGCTCTTGAGGAGCTTAAAAAGGAAAACGAAGTCATTGCTCAAAGCATACAGCTTGGGCAGCAAAGACTTGAAAAGGCGAAAAATCGGCAAGAGAGCATCAGGCTTGAACTTTCTGCCATAAACGAAATGAAGCTGGAGCTTGAAGGTAAGCGCTCTGTAAGCGATAAAAAGTCTCAGGAGAAAAACCGTGAGCTTTTGGATATGGAACGGCTTTGTTCTTCAATCGAGCAAAAAAAGCTTGCCTCGGAGATGGAGGAAAAGCAGATTATCGACAAGCTCTGGGACAGCTATGAGCTATCACGAACAGCAGCCATGGCCATGCGCCACCCCCTTGAAAGCATGAGTGCCGCCACGAAGAAAATAAGCAGCCTAAAGCGTGAAATTTCCGCCTTGGGAACTGTCAACATAGGTGCTATTGAGGAATACGACAGGGTTAGCGAGCGCTATGATTTTCTCAGGGAACAGCGGGATGACGTTGAAAAGGCAAAGCACGAGCTGGAAAAGATAATTTCCGACATTACCCGTGAAATGAAGGAAATTTTCCTGCGGGAGTTTCATGCCATTGACGAGAGCTTTAGAAAAACCTTTTTGGAGCTTTTTGGCGGAGGTCGGGCCTCTCTCATATTGGAAGACGAGGATGACATACTAAACTGCGGCATAGAAATTAAGGTTCAGCCCCCCGGAAAGGCCCTTTCCACAATTAGCCTACTATCTGGCGGAGAGAAAGCCTTTGTGGCAATTGCCCTGTATTTTGCCATTATAAAAGTGCGGCCCACGCCTTTTTGCGTGATGGATGAGATTGAAGCCGCCTTAGATGAAGCGAATGTTGACCGCTATGCCCGCTATATGCGCTCTATGTCGGATAAAACCCAGTTTATAGTCATAACCCACCGCCGTGGAACCATGGAGGAAGCGGATATGCTTTACGGGGTTACCATGCAGGAAAAAGGGGTCACTCAGGTTATCGCTCTTGATTTGCAGGAGGCGGAGGCAGAGCTTGCCCTTGCCAACTAATACATTAAAAAATTACTAAAAGGAGAAATTATCCACCAGTCATTGGGGATATGATACAAATCGTATGGGCTTTTTTGAAAAGATAAAGCAGGGACTTAGCAGAACCAAAAAAAATATGTCCATCCAGATGAACAATATGTTTGCCGGCTTCACAGGAGAAAATGAGGAGTTTTATGAAGAGTTGGAGGAAGCTCTCATTTTAGCTGATGCGGGGATGGACACTTCCCTTCAGGCTGTTGAAGCCTTGAGAAAACTTGTTAAAGAGCGGGGGCTTCGTGGCGGCGAGGAGGTTAAGAGTGCTTTTTCCGAGGTGCTTACAGAAATCCTGACCCTTGAAAACCATGACCTCTCTCTTACTACAAAACCTTCCGTCATCTTGATGGTGGGTGTTAACGGAGTTGGAAAAACAACCACCATAGGAAAACTAGCCTCACATTTTCACGAGGAGAGAAAAAAGGTCATGCTTGTAGCGGGGGATACCTTTCGTGCGGCGGCGGCAGACCAGCTTAATATCTGGGCACAAAGGGGCAAGGCCGACATTGTGCGCCATGAAGAAGGCTCGGACCCAGCCTCTGTTGTGTTTGACGGTATCTCGGCGGCAAAGGCAAGAGGAAGCGACCTTATCATAATCGACACCGCCGGAAGGCTTCATAACAAGGCAAATCTTATGAACGAGCTTAATAAGATTTCCCGCATAATAGAAAGAGAGTTGCCGGAAGCCGACAAGGAAACACTTCTTGTGCTGGATGCCACAACAGGCCAAAATGGACTTATTCAGGCAAAGCAGTTTAAGGAAACAGCGGACATCACCGGAATTGTCCTTACAAAGCTTGACGGAACGGCAAAAGGCGGCATTGTTTTCGCCATTGCGGCAGAGTTGGGCTTGCCGGTTAAATATATCGGTGTGGGCGAGGGCACAGACGACCTTATGCCCTTTGAACCTGAGGTGTTTGTGGAGGCGCTGCTGCAGCAATGAAGTTTATTTTAGCCAGTAATAACAAGGGAAAGCTCAAGGAAATGAAGGCCATCTTCGAGGCTATGGGCCATGAGCTTATTTCCCAAAGTGAGGCGGGGCTTTCTCTTGAAGCCGAGGAAACAGGGGAGAGCTTTGAGGAAAACGCCCTCATAAAAGCCAGAGCCGCCGCAAAGGCCCTGCCTTTTCCCGCCGTTTCCGACGATTCCGGTCTTGTGGTGGATGCCCTATCCGGTCTGCCGGGGGTTCACAGCGCCCGCTACGGCGGTGAAGCCTGCAAAAATGATGGGGAGAGAGTAGCCTTTCTTCTTAAAAATATGCAGGGCGAGAAAAATAGGTCGGCCCGCTTTGTGTCCTGTATTGCCTGTGTTTTCCCCAATGGCGACGAAATCACCTCTGAAGGTAGCTGTGAGGGGAGCATAAGCTTTGCCCCAAGGGGGGAAAATGGCTTTGGCTACGACCCCGTTTTTCTTCTGCCCAGCGGGAAAACTATGGCGGAAATAACAGATTCAGAAAAAAATAGGATTTCCCATAGAGCCGTGGCTCTTAGGAACTTTGAAACGAAATTGAGGGAATATTATGCTGACAAGTAAGCAACGTGCATATTTAAAAGGTCTTGCCGCCAGTGAGGACACTATCATCCATATCGGCAAGGGAGACATAAGCGAAAACATCATAGAGCAGACAAGGCAAGCCCTTCGTGCACGTGAAATTGTAAAGGGAAAGGTTTTGGAAACCTCCAGTCTTTCCGCAAGGGAGGTCTGTGACATTCTTTGTAACGAGTGCAAAGCCGAGGGGGTTCAAGCCATTGGAAGCAAATTTGTCTTATACAAACGCAACGAAAAAGACCCAACTATCCAGCTTCCGAAGGCGCAGAAAAAATAAAACCGCCGCAGTAGGAGGAATCTTATGCGTATAGCGATATTTGGGGGAAGCTTTAATCCGCCGCATCTTGGGCATATACAGGCCGCAAGGGCGGCGGCAGAGCAGCTTTCGGCAGAAAAGCTTATTGTTATGCCTACGGCAAAATCCCCCCATAAGCCAGAGGCTCCCCAAAGTCCCCAGCCGGAGGGCCGCCTTAGCCTTACGAAGCTTGCCTTCTCTGATGTGGCAGGGGCCAAGGTTTCCGATATGGAAATTATAAGGGGGGGCAAAAGCTTTACGGCAGACACCTTGGAAGAGCTTTACAGCATATATCCGGAGGGCGAATTTTTCCTTTTAATCGGTTCAGATATGCTGAAAAGTTTTGAAAGCTGGAGCCGTTTTGAAAGCATACTGAGCCTTGCCACCCTCGGGGTTTTTAAACGAGAGAACGAGGACACGCAGAAGCTTGCCCAGATATGCGAAAGGCTTCAAAGGCTCTATGGCGCTAAAACAATAATTATAGACCATGAGCCCATTGTAATTTCATCCACAGAGTTAAGGCAGCTTTTAGCTCGGCGGCAGGGAAACGAACTTTTGCCGGAGCCTGTGTATGCTGAAATTATAAAAAAGCGCTATTATAATGCCAAGCCAAACCTTGACTGGCTGCGGACTGCTGTTTTGCCCTATATAAAAGAAAAGCGTGTAGCCCATGTTTTAGGCTGTGAGCAGGAGGCTGTGCGCCTTGCAAAGCATTGGGGAGCAGACCCAGAGCTTGCTGCGGAGGCGGGGCTTTTGCACGATATAACTAAGAAGCAAGACGGTGAATCCCAGTTGAAATTGTGCGGGCATTATGGTAT
>JAAYFX010000113.1 GCA_012728025.1 Clostridiales bacterium | reverse complement strand
CCGGCAGACCGGAAAACTGCCCTGGAACCTGCGTAACCTGTGTTATGGAGGGGACAAGACCAATTTTGGCGGAAATTCAGGCTCTTGTTGCCCCAAGCGGCTTTAATGCGGCAAGGCGCAACACAAACGGAATAGACTATAATAGGGCAACCCTGCTTTTGGCCGTTTTGGAAAAACGGGGCGGCGTTCCCATAAGCGGCAGCGACGCATATATAAATGTTATCGGTGGCTTAGAGCTTGACGAACCGGCGGCAGACCTTGCCACCGTTCTTGCTGTTGCCTCAAGCTACAAGGACAGGCCCATAGGCAATGACCTTGCCGCCGTAGGCGAGGTTGGACTTACGGGAGAGGTTAGAAGTGTAAGCGCCTTAGACCAGCGCCTTGCAGAGATTTCAAGGCTGGGCTTTAAGCGCTGTGTTGTGCCCGAGCATCTCCGTGAAGATGTGCAGACTCCCAAGGGATTGGAGCTTATAAAGGTGAAAAACATTCGTTCTGCCATCACAGCAGTTTTGTCTTAGCGATGCCATGGAAAGTTTTGTCGAACTGCCAAATCTTCCGAAGGGCAGGCTTAAAAGTTTGATAGTGGGGGAGGGCTGCCCCGAAAATCTGCTTTCCAGCCTTGAAAGCCTTGGAGTTTCCGTTCTTCTCTGCCCGAAAAACCCAAGGGTGGACAGCCGCCTTTCAGGACACGCTGATTTAAGCGTTTTTCACCTTGGGGGCAAAAGTTTTCTTTTAGCGAAAACACTGAAAAACAGCGCCTTTGCCGAAAAGCTTTTGGCTTTGGGCGCTGATTTGCTTTTTTCCGAAACTGAGCAGGCCAACATTTACCCTCATGACGCCTCCCTTTGTGCCCTATCCATGGGTGGGCGGGTTTTCCACAATAAAAAACTCACAGATAAAGAAATTTTTTTCAAAAGCCCGCTTTTTCATGATGTCAGGCAGGGCTATGCCAAATGTGCCGTATGCCCTGTTTCCGAAAATGCCGCCATAAGCTCTGATATGGGCATGATACCAGTGATGAAAAACTGTGGTATAGATGTTTTGGAGCTTTCTTCCGGAGGAGTTTGCCTTACGGGTTTTGCAGAGGGGTTTATCGGCGGTGCGGCCTTTAAGCTCTCAAGGGATGTGATTGCTTTTACAGGCTCTTTATCTTCTTTGCCGGACAGGGAAAAGCTTTTACGCTTTTTGGAAAAGCAGGAGCTGCGGCCGGTGTTTTTAAGCGGGGGAGAGCTTATAGACCTTGGTTCATTTATACCCTTAACGGAGGAAACCTAAGGGGCAAACCAACTTTTAAATTCTATGGTTTTATTCTTGCATATGAATATTAAGGCGTACTTTCCAAATACTATTTCTGCCGGCAAAAGTCGGCGAAAATATCGATTGTATAGGAAAGATGATATGGCTAAAAATAATAAAAACCGCAAGCCGAATAATTTTCCCCTAAGCACAGACCCTGAATTCAACTCTGTGGTCATGGAACATGAGATGACCGGAGCAATTCCGGTAATACACGAAAAAAACCCAAGACCTTATGGCTTTGATGCTGATGAAGCCCTCGACCCGCCTTATGGCGATTATGAGGATGAAAACTTTGAGCCGCCTTACGGTAAGGGCAGATAAAAGGTAGGCAAGCAGAAAATAAGCTTGACAAAGTTTCCTAAAAAAATAAAACCGACAGACGAAAGCCTGTCGGTTTTTTCAGTTTCATTAAAGAGCTTAAGCTTTTTTCATTTTAACATCATCAAACTCTGCCTGTATTTCATCGGAAGGAGGTGCTGTAACGAGAGAAACGATGATGATAAGGGCGCAGGAGAATAAAAACGCAGGTAAAAGCTCATAAATATTCCATGCGCCGCCCAGAGGACGAATAACCAGCTTCCAGAAAAACACCATTATGCCGCCGCCGAGCATACCGGCTATTGCACCGGTACGGTTTGTGCGTTTCCAGAAAAGTGAGAAAAGCACAAGAGGGCCGAAGGTTGCGCCGAAGCCCGCCCAAGCAAAGGATACGATGGTGAAGATTACGCTGTTTTCATCAAGAGCGATTAAAATGGAAACCGCAGTTATTGCCAGTAAGGTTATACGTGAAACTGTCATTATCTGTTTATCGCTGGCATCTTTTTTAAGAAGTCCCTGATAAATGTTCTTGGAAAGGGAGGAGGCTGCTATAAGAAGGTAAGAATCCGAAGAGCTTATTGTAGCGGCAAGTATGCCTGCCATAACAAAGCCGGCAAGAAGGGGAGGGAGAAGATTTTTGGAAAGGAGTATGAAAACGCTTTCTGATTCCGCCGCTGTTGAAAGAGCAGCAGGATATAAAGCCCTGCCCACAATACCTATAAATACAGCAACGACAAGGGAGATAAGCACCCAAACTGTGGCGATACGCCTAGAGCTGGTAAGCTCTTTTTCATCACGAATAGCCATAAAGCGCAAAAGCACCTGAGGCATACCGAAATAACCAAGTCCCCAAGCAAGAGTGGAAACTATGGTTATAAAGCCATAGCTGCCGGCTGCACCAAAAAGGGGTTTTCCGTTTTCCACAAGCTGAACACCGCTAGGGTCAAGGCTGGGGCTTGCAATTCCGAAAAATTCAAAAAACCCAGGAATGGTTTTAGCGTTTTCAATAACAGAGGAAAAGCCTCCGGCGGCAATTGTGGCAACAGTGACAATAACCACAAGAGCTATCACCATAACAATGGCCTGCATAAAGTCTGAAGCGCTTTCCGCCAGAAAACCGCCGATAATCGTGTACACCAGCACAAAAACAGCACCCAAAATCATCATTGTTACATATGATGTTCCAAAAAGCGTTGAAAAAAGCTTGCCGCAGGTTACAAGACAGCTTGCGGCGTAAACTGTGAAAAACACAAGGATAAATATTGCCGAAATGCTCATCAGGACTTTCTTTTTCTCATGAAAACGGTTGGAAAAGAAGTCCGGCAGAGTGATGGCATTTCCGGCCTTTTCGCTGTAACGGCGAAGCCGTTTAGAAACCATAAGCCAGTTTAAATATGTACCGGCGGCAAGACCTATGGCTGTCCATGCGGCGTCGGCAAGACCAAGCCAATATGCAACACCGGGCAGCCCCATAAGCAGCCATCCGGACATATCCGAAGCCTCTGCGCTCATTGCGGCTACCCAAGGGCCAAGGCTGCGCCCGCCAAGAAAATAGTTTTCCGAGCTTTGATTTGCCCTTTTGGCAAAATAAACACCAATTCCGATTACCACAGCCATATACACCGACATGGAAATCAGAATTTGAATCGTACCTGTGTCCATCTGTTCCTCCTCAATAGACCTTTTTGTTTTTGCGTGATTTTGAGCCACACCAAGGAATAATACCATATTAATGTGGAAAAGACAAGAAAAAGAATACATTTTATACTTTAGTTAGCCATTTTAACTAATTGGTTCAAGGGATTTTAAAAACAACTTTTCCTGCTTTTTTGTACGGCAAAGTTCAGTTCGCATTTCTTCGTGTTTTTTTGCAATATCTACTTTAAAATTTACTTTTGCTATTGACAATAAGTGTTTTCTAACTTATAATGTAAAAGCTGTATTTACAGCAGGTGACAATTTACAACACCTTATGTATTGACATGGAGAAGTCGCGTAGCCTGGTCGAGCGCGCACGATTGGAAATCGTGTAAACCCCAAAAGGGTTTCGAGGGTTCGAATCCCTCCTTCTCCGCCAAAATAAGAAAAACCCTGGGTTTACCATAAATACAGGGTTTTTCTTATTTTATAAATATGGGAACGATTATAGGAACGCTTTTTTCAATACAAGATATTTTTGATATATTCGCCAAACTCGCCTTGGATTTTTCTATGGTTAATAAGGTTTTGTTGAAACCTTAGTCATATTTTCACAAATTGCTTATTGTATTTTCTTTATGTTTACACTTAGGAAATTGCAGATTGAAGGTTTTTCTAAAAAAAGGTGGAAGCCTAGTTTTATTGACAAATACAAAAACCCATGGTATAACAAATAATAATAGAATAAAATCTTCAGGGCAGGGTGTAATTCCCTACCGGTGGTAAAGCCCACGAGCCGCAAGGCATGATTCGGTGCAATTCCGAAGCCGACAGTATAGTCTGGATGAAAGAAGATAACAGCCGCAGTTTTTGCTATGTGTATGCGATGTTCGCTCTGGAATATTTATATTCCGGAGCTTTTTATTTGCATCGGCATAGTCTCATACCTGTGGTAGGAAATGCCTTGAACATTTTGTTTAGGGCATTTTTTTATATGGAGGTGCTATATGAATGATACGGAATATATGCGCCTTGCAGCTCAGCTTGCAAGGCAAGGCTACGGATGGGTAAACCCAAACCCTGTGGTGGGTGCAGTAATTGTGAAAAACGGCAAGATTATCGGACAGGGCTATCACAAAAAATACGGAGAACCCCATGCAGAGCGGAATGCATTGGCAAACTGCCAAACATCAGCAAGCGGAGCAACTCTATATGTGACTTTGGAACCCTGCTGCCATTATGGAAGGACGCCGCCTTGTTCCGAGGTGATTATTGAAAGCGGCATCAGCCGAGTGGTAGTTGGCTCCTCCGATTACAATCCTTTGGTTTTCGGGGAAGGCATTGCGCTTTTGCGTTCTCACGGCATTAAGGTCATAGAAGGTGTTTTAAAGGATGAATGTGACAAGCTTAATGAAAGCTTCTTCCATTATATTCAAAACAAGACACCCTATGTGGTCATGAAGTATGCTATGACAATGGACGGAAAAATTGCCACACACTCCGGCAATTCCCAATGGATTACCGGTGAGAAAGCACGTCGGCGTGTGCATGAGGACCGGCATCGCTATTCTGCTATCATGGTCGGTGTGGGCACGATTCTTGCAGATAATCCACTGTTGACCTGTCGGCTGGAGAACAGCAGAAATCCCCTGCGCATAATCTGCGATACCAATTTGAGAACGCCGCTGCAAGCAAAAACTGTGACCACAACATATGCTTCTGCTACCCTCATTGCTACTGCCGTAACCGATACCAATCGCCATCAGCCCTATCTGGATGCAGGTTGCGAGGTTTTGGTGATCCCCAAAAAAGAAGACCATATTGATTTGAACAGCCTGATGGAAAAGTTGGGCGAAAAGCAGATTGACAGCCTTTTACTGGAGGGTGGAGGCACACTGAATTGCTCAGCTTTGCAAAGCGGTATTGTAAATAAGGTGCAGGCATATATCGCTCCAAAACTGTTCGGCGGCAGCGGAAAGACACCGGTGGAAGGTTTAGGTGTTAATCATCCTGATAGGGCCTTTCTGTTAAGTAAGCCAGTCATGACACAGGTGGGTGAAGATATTTTATTAGAAAGCGAGGTAATTCGGTGTTCACAGGAATTGTAGAAGAAGTCGGCAAAATACAGGCTATAAAAAAAGGAGTAAATTCGGCTGTCCTATCGGTGCAAGCAGCAAAAATCATGGAAGACGTCCATCTTGGTGACAGTGTCGCAGTGAACGGTGTTTGTCTAACGGTTACCTCCATTTCCCAGAGTGGCTTTACTGCCGATGTTATGCACGAAACCCTAAGTCGCTCTTCCCTTGGAAACCTTCAAACAGGAAGCCTAGTTAATTTGGAACGGGCAATGGCGGCAAATGATAGATTTGGCGGCCACATTGTTTCCGGACATATCGACGGCACCGGCAAGGTTTCAGGTATTCGCAGGGATGATAAGGCTGTTTGGTACACAGTCAAGGCGCCCTTACCAATTCTTCGGTATATTATTGAAAAAGGCTCAATTGCCATTGATGGCATCAGTCTGACTGTGGCAAGAGTCTATAAGGATAGCTTCAGTGTTTCTATCATACCGCATACGGCTTCTTTAACGACGTTGTCAAGCCGCCGTGTAGGGGATTTAGTAAATTTAGAAAATGACTGTATTGTCAAATATGTGGAACATCTGATGGCTAAAGACACGCAAAACAGCAATATTACGGACAGCTTTCTTGCAGAATATGGTTTTTAGGAGGGAATTAAAATGTTTGAATTTAGCACAATCAAAGAGGCGTTGGAAGACCTACGCCTTGGAAAAATTATTCTGGTTACTGACGATGAGGACAGGGAAAATGAGGGAGATTTTATCTGTGCGGCTGAATTTGCCACCACTGCAAACATAAATTTTATGGCGGTGCATGGCAAAGGTTTGATTTGTATGCCTATGAGCGCAGAGTATTGCCATAAACTGCAATTTCCCCAAATGGTCAGCGACAACAACGATAATCACGAAACAGCATTTACAGTATCCGTTGACCATGTAGACACCACCACTGGTATTTCGGCGGCAGAGCGCAGTATTACTGCCTTAAAATGTGTCGCTGATGATGCCAAACCGGAGGATTTCCGCCGCCCTGGTCATATGTTCCCGCTCCTTGCAAGAAAAAACGGCGTACTGGAGCGAAATGGGCATACCGAGGCAACTGTGGATTTAATGAGGCTGGCAGGGCTAAAAGAATGCGGCCTATGCTGCGAGATTATGGGGGATGACGGGACCATGATGCGCACACCGGAACTGATGGAGTTAGCACAGCGTTGGGGCCTTAAAATGGTTACCATTAAAGCCATACAGGAATACCGCAAACGAAGTGATAAACTTGTGGAGCAGGTAACCTGTACGTTAATGCCTACAAAGTATGGCGATTTTAAGGCTTATGGATATATCAACAAGCTCAACGAAGAACATCATGTGGCGCTGGTTAAGGGCGAAATTGGAAATGGAGAAAACTTACTATGCCGTGTTCATTCCGAGTGTCTGACCGGAGATGCCTTTGGCTCCATGCGCTGTGACTGCGGCCAGCAGCTTTCGTCAGCCATGACGCAAATTGAAAAAGAGGGTCGGGGCATTTTGCTTTATATGCGTCAGGAAGGCCGTGGAATTGGACTTATCAATAAATTGCGTACTTATGAGCTTCAGGAACAGGGCATGGATACTCTGGAGGCAAATCTCGCCCTTGGCTTTCCGGGGGATATGCGGGAGTATTTTATCGGTGCACAGATATTGCGTGACCTTGGAGCCAAAACCTTGCGTCTACTCACCAACAATCCCGACAAGGTCTATCAGCTTTCAGATTTTGGATTAGATATTGCTGAACGTGTTCCAATCCAGATAGATGCCACCGACCATGATTTATTTTATTTGCAAACCAAGCAAAAGAAAATGGGTCACATTTTAAATTATTAAAAAGGAGCTTATAACAATGAAAGTTTTTGAAGGAAAACTCGTATCCAAGGAAATTCGGATTGGTATCGTTGTTGCACGATTTAATGAATTTATTACAGGCAAGCTGCTAAGTGGTGCTCTTGATGGGCTAAAGCGCCATGGGGTCAGCGATAACAGCATTGATATTGCATGGGTCACTGGTGCGTTTGAAATTCCGCTTATAGCTTCTAAAATGGCAAAGAGCGGAAAATATGACTCGGTTATCTGCCTTGGCGCCATTATTCGTGGCAGCACCAGCCATTACGATTATGTGTGTAGTGAGGTATCAAAGGGCATTGCACACATATCTCTGGAAAGTGGCATTCCCGTCATGTTTGGCGTGTTGACTACTGACAATATTGAGCAGGCCATTGAGCGGGCCGGCACTAAAGCTGGGAATAAGGGATTTGACAGTGCAGTCGGCGCAATTGAAATGGTAAATCTAATTCGAGATATGCAGGGGTAACATTGCAAGTCCAACTTTTGATTATTACGGTATTTTATAAGAAAGTTTCTGTATCTACGCTTTTGCTTTCCATCAAGGGTTCGGATTTATACTTTAAAACAATCAAGCGGAGACGAGACTTCCAAGAAGTCCTGACTCCGCTTAACTTTAATATGACTTATTTAAAGATTTGTTTAAAACATAAAATTCCATCCTCTGCCCTAGCAAAGGGAAAAATATTGTTTTTGAAAAAGGATTTATTTTGCACTTTAGCTGTTTTTATCCTCGGTAATCACCTCTTTAAAGGAGGTGGCAAGGCCAGCAAGACCGGAAATTTCGGAAGGAATAATTATCTTTGTGGCCTTTCCGTTAGCAGCAGCTTCAAATGCCTCAAGAGCCTTAAGCTTAATAACAGCCTCGGAGGGCAGACTTTCGTTTATGCGGCGTATACCCTCGGCGGTGGCAGTCTGGACGGCAAGGATGGCTTCCGCCTCGCCCTGAGCTTCCAGAATTTGTGACTGCTTTCTGGCATCCGCCCGCAAAATGGCAGATTCCTTTTCACCCTCGGCTATAAGTATGGCGGATTTTTTTTCGCCCTCGGCTCTGAGGATGGATTCCCTGCGCTCACGCTCTGCCTTCATTTGCTTTTCCATAGCGTCCTGAATTTCGCGGGGGGGAAGAATGTTTTTCAGCTCCACACGATTAACCTTAATGCCCCAAGGGTCGGTGGCCTCGTCAAGGATGGCCCGCATTTTGGAGTTAATTACATCACGGCTGGTAAGGGTCTGGTCAAGCTCTAAGTCGCCTATAATGTTTCTCAAAGTGGTTGCCGAAAGGTTTTCAATGGCATTTATGGGGTTTTCAACACCATAGGTGTATAGTTTGGGGTCAGTAATTTCAAAATACAAAACCGTATCAATCTGCATTGTGACGTTATCTTTAGTTATAACTGGCTGGGGAGGAAAATCATATACCTGCTCTTTGAGGGAAACCTTCTTGGAAATAGACTCGATAAAAGGAATCTTAAAATGAAGTCCAACGTGCCATGTTGTATTGTAGGCGCCGAGCCTTTCAATAACATAGGCTTGAGCCTGAGGTACCACACGAATGTTGCGTACAAGAATAAAAATAGCGATAAGAATGAGGATTCCGGGAATAACAAATTCCATAATAACCTGCCTTTCTGCCGCTTAAGGCATACGACACGCCGTTTATACTTACTGCCCTTGGGCGGCTTGCGCCGGTTCCTGTGCTTTGTTTAAGGAAACAAGCAATTTTACCCCTTCTATTTCGTGAACTCTTGCCAAAGTGCCGGCTTCTATTATTTCGCCGTTTTTGCTCCTTGCCGTCCACGTTCTGCCGCCCACAGTGACGGTTCCCGTTCCGGCAACATTGTCTATGCGCTCTGTTACAATGGCGTTTTCTCCAATTACCCTGTCTGCATTTGTCGCCTTTATTTTACTATTTACAAATTTTTTCGCAAGGGGACGGGTGAGGATTATGGAGACAATGGAGACAACTATAAATATGACTATTTGCAAAGCGACAAGCTCCGGAGAAATAAGAGCAAGAATAAGAGCTGCCAAGGCTCCCGCTGCAAACCATATTGAGGTAAGTCCTGCTGTTGCCCCTTCAAGCACCAGAGATAAAACTATAACCACTGTCCATATTATCAGCATTCTGTCCAAAATAAATCCCTCCTTTAATAAATAGGATATGCTAAAAAAGCATACAAAGCAGTTAAGCTTAAAAAATCATCATATGTTATGTAAATTAAAACCCCAATCCTGAAGGATGATTTTATT
>JAAYFX010000112.1 GCA_012728025.1 Clostridiales bacterium | reverse complement strand
CCGATTGTCCCAAACCCCCTCGGTTACAACGCTTGTGCCTTCAGCAAGGCATAAAGCAGCGCTTATCTGGGGCTGCATGTCTGTGGGAAAGCCCGGATAAGGCTGGGTTTTAACATTGGTTCTAATAAGCTTGCCCATACGCCTGACAACAACATAATCAGAGTATTCAAAAATCTCAACACCCATTTCACGCAGTTTAGCACTTATACAGTCAAGGTGCTTGGGGATGACATTGCGGATGGTGACCTCTCCGCCTGTTGCCGCAACCGCCGCCATATAAGTTCCCGCTTCTATCTGGTCGGGGATAATGGTGTAGCTGCCGCCATGGAGCTTTTCAACACCGTAAACCTTAATGGTGTCTGTTCCCGCTCCGCGGATATCTGCTCCCATGGAGTTTAAAAAGTTTGCAAGGTCAACTATATGGGGTTCACGGGCAGCGTTTTCTATAGTGGTTTTTCCTTTTGCTCTGGTTGCCGCAATCATGATGTTCATGGTTGCGCCAACAGAAACCTTGTCCAAATATATTTTGTTGCCCACAAGATATCCATCGGGAGTGTCGGCATAGACAAAGCCGCCCCGAACCTCGATATTTGCGCCGAGAGCCGTCATGCCCTTTATGTGCTGGTCTATGGGGCGCACACCAAAGTTGCAGCCTCCGGGCATAGTGGTTTTCGCCGAGCCAAAGCGCCCAATCATGGCGCCGATGAGGTAGTATGAGGCACGAATCTTCCTCATAAGGTCATAGGGAGCGCCTTCCTTGCGGACATTGGTGCAGTCAACCTCCACCGTTGTCTTGTTTATAAGGCGAACCTTTGCCCCCATTTCGCTCAGTATTGTAAGGAGCATTTCAGTGTCGCTTATCTGAGGGATATTTTCAATTCTGCATACTCCGTCAACCATAAGAGCAGCAGGTATGATAGCCACGGCAGCGTTTTTTGCGCCGCTTATTTCAACTTCTCCAAATAAAGGCTTTCCGCCATTAATCACATATTTATCCAAATTAAAACACCTTCCCGCATAGAGAAAATATCGAAACCTTTTATGTATTGTAGCTTGCCCTACATAGAGGAATATAGCCGAGGGATTTTCGGCATAATTATCCCATGGGATATCAAGCCTGTGAATTATAACATAAAAATTACAATAATACAATAAAAATAACAAAGAACCTTTCAAGACAGCCTTAGGCAGCATCAAGACTTTCCGGAAGCCCTGTAAAACCGTTGATATAATAGTTTCCCACATCGGTTTCAATGCGCCAGACGGGTTTTAAGCTACTGGAACCGGAAACCACGGCATTTAAGAAATATCCCAGCTCAAGACTTCTTATTTCACTGCAAATCTCGCCGGTTTGACGGGTATATTGCAAAAAATTCATAAGAACGGTAACGGCATCGGGAGGGTTTTCCGCCTGACGTTGGGAAGTTAAAGAGCCTGAAGGCTGGGTTCCCTGAATAAGAAAAAGCCTGTCTGATGTAAAATCAAAACGTATTTCGGCATTGTAAATATTTTCATCTTCCCAAGCGCACAGCATTGTAACGGTTGTGCTTCCGCCGGATACAGTAATATTAGGCTCGGCATTGGAATATTTTATTCCAAGTTTTTTTAAAGCGGTTTTGCAGCCATCCACCGGATTTTCCCCCAAAGCTATTATATCCGAATTTAGAAGGATTTCAAACGCACCGTTACCCCGAAAATTTGCCTGACCGTTTGCATTACTGTAAAAAATTATGTTACCGCCCAAATCCTTTGCTGTACAGCTACCTATAAAACTTGAGAGCTTTCTTTTTTCTTTTGAAAGGTCACGGCTAAGGTAAAGCTCAGGGAGCATTTTCTCCGGAAGGGTAACATTGGGATAAAGGTATATGCCATTGTCCTCCAAGACGGTTTTTAAAGCAGTATTTCTATATTCCCTTGCGCTTCGCTTTTCCCCTTCGTTACTAATGACAATGGTAAGCAGGAAGGCGTTAACAAGGGCAAGGAGTATTATAATAAAATTTTTAATCTTTGATTTATCCATCAAAGTCTCCTTGTCAATAGTTTATCCATGAAGAACTTACACCTGATGAACGGTCCTCATATCGCAAAACCGGCTCGCCGCCCTTTACCGCAATTGCCGCTGCCAGTCTTTCAGACAGGGGATACAAAAGACCGCCGCTGAAGGAATAGCTTCGGAAAACCATTTCAACACGGGTAACAGCTCCGTCTTGCAGCTCGATTTTTGCAGCCGGCTGATTATTTTGCAGTGAAATCGGCACACCGTCTATGGTATATTCAAAGATTAGCGTACAGTTTTCAGGGTCTTTTGCAGAGACTATCTTTGTGAGAGAGGGCTTTGCACTGCCGGATAGAGAGCCGGCACCGGTTTGGGCAATAAATCCGGCGGCATTTATGCAATCCAAAAGCTCAAGCTTATCGCCCTTTTTTACAATTTTTGTAGCATCCGAAGCCGCCACACTGAAAACAGCTTTTCCGGCAATATCAATGCGCAGGCTGCGCTTTCCGTCAATAAAAACCATTGAGCCGTCGCTTTCCGGATAGCTTGAAACCTTGCGCATATCAAAAAGTGAAAGCAGGGAGGATACAACAGAGTCGTCAACCAAAGGGTTTGAAACAGAAAGAGCACGAAGCTCTGCAAACTCGCCGGAAAAAATGAAATAGGGGTCTATGTTTTTATATTCATCCTCCAGCTCGAAAGCAAAGGCTGAATTTCCTATGGGCAACTCGGATATAAGAGGAGAAAGGGCAGAAAAGTTAAGTGCTGTTTTGCTGCGGAAAAAGCCCGTCTCATCTTCACTCATATAATATAGATATAAAGAACCCGTATCGTCTCCGCCTAAGAAAAGGCGGCGCACAAAATTGGGGTTTGCCCCTTCACTTATTTCCGTTCCAAGCCAGCGGGCAATGGCCGCTAAAGGCTGGGGGTGGAGGTAGTCAAAAAAAACTCCGCTTTCTTTAAGTGAATTGCGCCATTGAGCCTCTGTTATTTCCTTCTCCCCATTGGCAGAGCCAATAGCCTCGCCTAAAAGAGAGGAAAACTGCGACAAAAGCTTTTCTCTGTTGGCGCTTGCATACTTTGCCGCATAATGGGAGCCATCTTCCTTTGTAGCCAGAATAAAAGCCGGCTCAGCCGCTGTTATGAAAGCCTTGGCTTCCGTAAAGCCTGAACTGTTTTTGCCATTATCAGCACCAAAAAGGGAGCCAAAGTCTTCTAAAACAGAGTCCGTTCCTGTGGATACAGATTTTAACAGCAGAAAAACTGACGAAAGAAACAAAAGACCAATAAGCAGGTTTTTTCCATATTCAATAAGTTTTGAGCGGTCTTTAATAAGCCTCATCGGCGCCCTCCACCGGCAGGGAGATAGTAATCACCGTGCCTTTTCCCAGACGGCTTGTAAGGGCTATGTCACCCTTATGCTGTAATACAATTTCCCTTGCTATGGGAAGGCCAAGTCCTGTTCCTCCGGATTCTCGGCTTCTTGCCTTGTCCACCCGATAAAAGCGGTCAAAAACCTTCGGCACATCCTCCTCGGGAATACCGATGCCATTATCCCGAACACTGACCCAAACAGCCCCGTCTTTCAGTCCGGCGTTTATGGATATGCTTCCGCCGTTGCGGGTATATTTTATAGCGTTAGATACCATATTTATTAAAACTTGCTCTATACGTGCCTTATCGCCCATTATTTCAGGCAGGACGGTTTTAAGGCTCATTGTGAAACGGTGGTTTCGCTTTTGAGCCTCAAGCTGCATGGCGTTATATATATCGGTAATAGATTTTTCAATGGAAAAGCGTTGGAAAGCAAACTCTATACTGCCTGCGTCAAATCGTGATAAGGTTAACAAATCCTGAACAATTTTCGTCATACGGTCGCTTTCCGTAACGATAACACCCAAAAAATCCT
>JAAYFX010000111.1 GCA_012728025.1 Clostridiales bacterium | reverse complement strand
TTATCTGCCAACTTATAAGGATAGCCAAGGCGGCATGAACCGATGCGTATTTTCGGTTATGCCGCCTTTTAGTTTTATATTCAAATATAAATTACAGAGCTATACGGATTTTGTATCTTCTACCACCATATTTCTCCCGTTGTTTTTTGCCTGATACAAAGCTTCGTCAGCCATATGTATTAAGGTTTCAGGTGTTGTGTCCGGTGATGGGAGCATATGGGCCACGCCGATGCTTATGGTTACCTTTTGGAAAGGTGAGCTTGAGTGTTCAATATCCAAAGCTTCAACTCCGCTTCTTATATCTTCTGCTAATTTCATTAGACCTTCCGGCTGTGTGTCCAAAATGAGAACAACAAATTCCTCGCCACCAAATCTTGCCGCCAAATCCGTTGAGCGCATGGCCTTCCCATAGATAAGCTTACCTATGGCCCTCAGGGTATCATCTCCGGCTTGATGTCCATATGTGTCGTTATAATCTTTAAATAAATCAATATCTATCATAAACAGACCAACACGCCAGCCATAGCGCAGGGCTGTGTTCCAAGCACTTTTCAGGCTCTCGTCAAACTTTCTTCTGTTGGGTATCCCTGTAAGTCCATCTGTAAAAGAGAGTAGTTTTAGTTCTTTGTTGCGCTCCTCCAGTTCCTGTGTCCGCTGGGTAACAGTTTCTTCAAGGTGGGCAACTGTCTGGCTTATACGCCGCCCCATTTCATTAAAGGAGCGGGTTAGCCTGCCAATTTCATCTTTCCTGCCATTGTCAGGTATGGCTGCCAGTTTCCCCTCGGATAATTCCTCCGCCGCAGCACTTAAGGTTGTAATCGGCTTTACCATGCGCCCTGCTATATATGTTGTAAAGAGGATAGAAAGAAGAAATGAGAAAGCCATTATAGTGACTGCCTGCATTATTGCATCGTCTACTTCACCAAAGAAATCTTCCTCCGCCATGATGACATATATGTCCCAGTCAAACCCATATTCCCTGTATTCCGAGAAGCCAACATAATACTTTTTTCCCAAAACAGATACCTGCGGAAGTTTATCACTATTTTCATATTCCGGCATTGCGATTGCCGCTTGAACCAATGTATCATTAACTTCACTGATGGGAATAAGCTCTGAGCCGCCATCCACAATTTTATATGGAGTGATGTCCAGTGTGGAGGCAACAAGCATACCGTAATCATCTACAACAAACACCTGCCCCGAATCGCCAATTGGAAGGCTGCCCAGAGTGTTCCCCAGCCATGATAATAAGTAGTTGACACCAAAAACACCTGTCAATTGATGGCTTTGGTCGTACACCGGATAGCTGGCTGTAATCATAGGCTCACGAAATACAAAATGACTGTATACACTGCTGAATATAGGCCCCCTCGCTTCTACGGCTTCCATATACCAAGGTCTTGTGCGGGGGTCAAAATCAGGAAATTGTTCCTTTAAATTTGCTCCTTCGCCGAAGCTGTTGATACTATAATACCATGAGCCGCCATTGGTTTCACTGTTGTTGCGGACAATTTGTATTTCACCATCATTGCAACGGCGGGCCCCGTAAAAGCTACCATCAGGTTGGCCGATAAAGGTCATTGCCACATCAGGCTGCAATTTAATATGGCTTGAAAAATATCTTTCCCTTTCCGTAACGGAAACAAGGTCCAGCACCCCGCAATTAAGATGGTCACAGTGCATCCGGTTAAGCTGCATAGCTGTCTCCAAGCGCTGGGACATTTCGGTATTAACCTGATTTTGCATTTGTTGATGCAGTTCAAGTAAAATTAAATGGGTGCTGCTTATACTTGCTTTTATAAGTATATGCCCGATAAAGGCTATCGTTACAGTTAATAGCGGCAAAGAAGGAAATATAAACCACTTCCTCATAAAACATACCTCTCCTAAGCTTTCTTTTTCTCTCTTATGAAGCTGCCATTATGCTCAAAAATATCCTTGCTATATCCGGAGCAAATTGCGTTCCGGCATTTAGCTCAATTTCTTTAATTGCCGCTTCCTTTGATAGAGCCTTGCGGTATACCCTGTCCTCAGTCATAGCGTCATAAGCGTCGGCAACAGCGAGAATCCGTGAAAGCACAGGAATTTCATGTTCTTTCAGCCCCTTCGGATACCCTTTCCCGTCCCAGCGCTCATGGTGATATAAAATATAATCGGCGATATGCTCCAGCTGGGGGCTTGACATAGCAATTCGATGACCGATTTCCGGATGACGCTTCATTATTTTCCATTCATCTTCGCTTAGCTTATCGGGTTTATTGAGTATGCAGTCATCAATGCCGATTTTGCCAATATCATGGAGCTTAGAGAGAAGCTGCAGCTCGTCCAACTCTTTTGGTGACAGACCCAGTT
>JAAYFX010000110.1 GCA_012728025.1 Clostridiales bacterium | reverse complement strand
GCCAGTAATTAATGTCACAGGATTATAACAAAACCTTAAACCTGCCAAAAACCGACTTTGCCATGAGGGCGGCCCTGCCCAAGCGTGAGCCGGATATGCTAAAGGGCTGGTATGACGAGGATATATACCACAAAATACTTGAAAAGAACGAAGGCAGACCCTCTTTTATTCTCCATGACGGGCCTCCCTTCTCCAACGGCAAAATCCACATGGGCACCACCATGAACAAGTGCCTTAAGGATTTTATTGTTCGCTATAAAAATATGTCGGGCTTTAGGGCACCCTATACTCCCGGCTGGGATAACCATGGAATGCCCATCGAATCCGCCATCATAAAGCAGAACAAGCTTGACCGCAAGAATATGTCCATACCCGAATTTCGTGATGCCTGCCGAGCCTTTGCCCAAAACTTTGTGGATATACAAAAGGAGCAGTTTATAAGGCTTGGGGTTCTCGGCGAATGGGACAGGCCCTACCTTACCATGGCTCCCAGTTTTGAGGCCGAGGAGGTAGGGGTTTTTGGCAAGATGTTTGAAAAAGGCTATATTTATCGTGGCAAAAAACCCGTTTATTGGTGCAGTCATGACGAAACCGCCCTTGCCGAAGCGGAGATAGAATATAAGGACGTTTCAAACCAATCTATATATGTTAAGTTTAAGGTTACAGAGGATTTTGGAAAGCTCTCTAGCCTTACAGACCTTGACAAAACCTATTTTGTCATTTGGACCACCACCACATGGACCCTGCCCGGAAACCTTGCCATCTGCCTTAATGAAAACCTAAGCTATGTTTTGGCAAAGTCTCCCGAGGGCGAAACCTATATTGTCGCAAAGGAGCTTTTGGAAAGCATCGGCACCGCCGCCGGCATAGAAAGCTTTGAGATTTTAGGGGAAATGAAGGGCAGCGAGCTTGAGCTTATGCGGGCAAAGCACCCCCTTTATGATAGGGAAAGTGTGGTTATTTTAGGCGACCATGTAACAACCGAGGCGGGAACCGGCTGCGTACACACAGCCCCCGGCCATGGTATGGATGACTATCAGGTCTGCCAGCGCTATGACCAGAGGGCTAAGACGAAGATAGGCATTATAGTTCCCGTTGACGACCGTGGCATTATGACGGAAGAAGCGGGGAAATATCAGGGTATGTTTTATGCCAAGGCAAACAAGGCCATTTTTGAGGACTTGTCGGAAAACGGCGCACTTTTAGCCTGTCGTGAAATAAGCCACCCCTATCCCCATTGCTGGCGCTGCAAAAACCCCATAGTATACAGGGCTACTGACCAATGGTTCTGCTCGGTTGAAGCCTTTAGGGACGAGGCTGTAAGTGCCTGTAATGAAGTTAAATGGATGCCTGAATGGGGGCACGAGCGCATGATTTCCATGGTTCGTGAAAGGGCGGATTGGTGCATTTCCCGCCAGCGTCAGTGGGGGCTTCCCATACCAGTTTTCTACTGTGACGACTGCAACGAGGCCATTTGCACTCCGGAAACCATCGAGAAAATATCGGGGATATTTGCCGAAAAAGGTTCAAACGCTTGGTTTGAGCTATCGACTAAAGAGCTTATGCCCCAAGGCTTTGTTTGCCCCAAATGCGGCGGCAAGCATTTCCACACGGGAACGGACACACTAGACGGCTGGTTTGACTCCGGCTCCACCCACATTGCCTCCCTTTACCACGATAATAATGAAAACTGGCCGGCAGACCTTTACCTTGAAGGGGCAGACCAGTTCCGCGGCTGGTTCCAAAGCTCTCTTTTAACCGCTGTTGCAACAAAGGGCAGCGCCCCTTACAGAGCTGTTTTAACCCACGGCTGGACGGTGGACGGGGAGGGCAAGGCCATGCACAAAAGCCTTGGAAACAGCATTTTGCCTGACGAGCTTATTCCAAAATACGGTGCGGATATCATAAGACTTTGGGCGGCCTCTGCCGATTACAGGGCAGACATGCGCTGCTCTGAAAACATCTTTAAGCAGCTTTCGGAAACCTATCTTAAAATCCGCAACACCGCCCGCTTTATCCTTGGAAATCTGGACGGCTTTGACCCCGACAAGGCAATTTCCTATGATGATATGGAGGAAATTGACAAGTGGGCACTTGTCCGCACGGAAAAGCTTAAAGAGCGCTGCAAAAAAGCCTATGAGGAATACGAGTTTTATAATGTTGTCCACGCCGTGCATAAATTCTGCGTGGTTGATATGTCAAGCTTTTATCTGGATATAATTAAAGACAGGCTGTACTGTGAAAAAAGTGAGGGCAAGCTGCGGCTTTCCGCTCAAAGCGCCATATATGAAATTTTAGATACCATGGTGCGGCTTATAGCGCCGATTTTGGCCTTTACCTCAAACGAAATCTGGCTTTCCATGCCCCATGGAAAAAACGAAACCGAAAGCCACATCATGCTCTGCGATATGCTGCCCCTTTTGACCGAGCGCCGCTTAGACGAGCAAAGCGAGGAGCGTTGGAGCTTGGTTTCTGCCCTGCGTGATGATGTAAACAAGGCCTTGGAGCCTGTCCGTGCCGATAAAACCATAGGAAAGCCCCTTGAGGCCTCTGTCACCCTTTATTTGACAGAGGAAGTGAAAGAGAACTTTGAAAAGATTTCAGACCTGCCCCTTTCAACGATTTTCATTGTCTCCGAGGTAAATGTCGTATATGGTAAGGG
>JAAYFX010000109.1 GCA_012728025.1 Clostridiales bacterium | reverse complement strand
GCTCATCGGAGTAAAAGCTTATTTTAAGGTCCACAAGCTCTGTGTCACTATTTCTGGCATTTGTAAATTTAAGCGCCGCAAAGGCTAGAAGCGCAATTAATACAATTATAATTATAAGGTCTATAAGATTGATTTTCCCGAAAAGCTTGCCGTTTTGGTCAATCATTTTGGCGTCCTCCAAATTTAGTTGTATGCTGCGAACACCTCGTCCGCCAGCTTGTTAAGGTCAAAGTGCTTTTCTATTTTATCAATGGCAGCGGCGGAAAGGGTTTTTCTTTTTTCCTCGTCATTCATTAAGCATAAAATCGCCTTTGAAAAGCCCTCTACATCGCCATATTTAAGCACGAATCCGCATTGGATAAAAGTTTCGGCAAGGTCACGATTGCCGCCCACATCCGTAAGAACAAGGGGCAGCCCCACATTCATAGCTTCTAAAACCGCAAAACTCATGGCCTCGTTATGGCTGGAAGTGCAAAGGTAGGCATCTGACCCTGCCAGAATTTCCTTTGTATCGCTGCGAAAGCCAAGAAGCTTGCATTCATTTTGAAGCTCCAGACGGGAAACCTTCTCGCTGATTTCCTGAAAAAGCTCCCCATCACCGCAGATAAGGCAGCAAAAAGGCTTTTCAGTGCTGTTTTTAATCTTATAAAGAATATCCAACAAAAAGTCCAGCCCCTTTTCCGGAGCAAAACGTGCCAAAATTGTCATTACAAAGCAGTCATCACTAAGGCCAAGCTCTTTTCTAACAGCATTATTTTTAGAAGGGGCAGCCATAGGTTCCATGCCGTTAAATATAACCTGAATGCGCTCTTTCATAACGCCGTTTTCAATAAGGATGTCCCGCCCCTCATTGCAAACAGAGATTATTCTGTGGTTTTTCGGTGTAAAGTGCTTGTTCAGCATTTTCCAAACAGTTCCTTTTGCCCCTGAAAGCCTGAGGGTAAGGTGGCTTGTGAAAACAACTTTAACAGAAGGATAATGCCGCTTTGAAAGAAGAGCAATGATGTTTTCTCTGGGATACTGGGCGTGGATAACGTCAATTTTCTTCTCCCTGCAAAAACCTGCAAGCTTTTTTGCGGAAGAAAAAGCATTTTTCCAGCTTAATTCCAACTGGAGACACTCAAGCCCCGCCTCACGCATTTTTTTCGATAGCTCACCCTCGATATTATAGGCGAAATAAGCTGTAATCTTTTCAGCGCCAAGAAGCCTTACAAGGTTTTCAACATACTTTTCCGTTCCGGCTTTGCCGGCATAATTTATGAGATACAGTACATTCAACAGTTAACCTCCTGCAAAGATACACCGGCGAAAACAAAGCCCTTCGCCAGAAAAATTTTTAAAAGCAAAATTACGGCTTTATGGCGCAAGTAAAATAAAACCCTTCCAAAAGCCGTTACACGAGTATACATCACATATAAGCGGCAAGTCAATACCACGAAACCCGCCGCACTGCATAGAGAGCGGCGGGTCAGTCTCACCCTCCGAGATAAGCCTTTTTAACGGCATCATTGTTAAGAAGCTCCCGAGCATCAGCGGAGGTAACAATCTTTCCGGTTTCCAAAACATAGCCACGGTCGGCTATGGAAAGAGCCATTTGCGCATTTTGCTCCACAAGTAAAATGGTGGTGCCAGCGCTGTTTAGCTCCTTTATAATGTCAAAAATCTGCTCAACCAAAATTGGCGCAAGACCCATGGAAGGCTCGTCGAGCATGAGTAGCTCCGGTTTTGACATTAAAGCCCTGCCCATGGCAAGCATTTGCTGCTCACCGCCGGAAAGAGTTCCAGCAACCTGACGGCGGCGTTCCTTAAGGCGGGGAAAGCGCTCATACACATCCTCTATTGATTCGTTAATCTCACTGCCCCGTCTTGTGTAAGCACCCATTTCAAGGTTTTCCTGTACGGACATTTTAAGAAAAACCCGACGCCCCTCGGGAACCTGAGCAAGCCCCATGCCTACTATTTTGTGGGGGAGGATACTGCTTATGTTTTTATCCCGAAACTTAATGCAGCCGCCCTTGCTTCTTAAAAGACCTGAAATAGTATTTAGGATAGAAGATTTTCCCGCACCGTTAGCCCCTATGAGGGTTACTATCTCGCCCTTTTGAACCTCGAAGGAAACGCCTTTTATAGCATGGATGCTGCCGTAATAGACATTTATGTCGTTTACCTTTAGCATAGCTTAGTTTTCCTCCTTCTTCTTGCCGAGATATGCCTCTATGACCTTGGGATTATCCTGAATTTCTTCCGCTGTGCCTTTTGCAATTACTTTTCCGTAATTTAAAACGCAGATACCCTCGCATATTCCCATTACAAGGTTCATATCATGCTCAATAAGCATGATGGCAATCTGGAAAGTATCACGGATTTTCTGGATATTTTCCATAAGCTCTGATGTTTCAGAGGGGTTCATTCCGGCGGCAGGCTCGTCTAAAAGCAGCAGGGCAGGGTTTGTTCCCAAGGCCCTAACAATTTCAAGCCTGCGCTGGGCACCGTAAGGCAGAGAGCCGGCAAGGTTACCCGCCATATCCTGCATATCAAAAATAGACAAAAGCTCCAAGGCCCGCTGTTTTGCTATGCGCTCAGCCTTCCAATATGCGGGAAAGCGAAGAATGGCACCGCCCAGATGATAGTCCATCTCATTGTGCAGTCCTATAAGGACATTATCTAGAACAGTAAGGTCTTTAAAAAGCCTAATGTTCTGGAAGGTTCTGGCAATGCCCATTTTGTTTACCTGAATGGTATTCATCCCGCCGGTGTCCCTGCCGTCGAGCATAATTGTGCCGCGGGTAGGGTGGTAGACCTTGGTAAGAAGATTAAATACGGTTGTTTTTCCCGCACCGTTGGGGCCGATAAGCCCCGCAATTTCAGTGCGGCCAATGGCCATGTTAAAATCATCCACAGCGGTTAATCCGCCAAAATCTATACCCAGATGGCTTACTTCAAGGATGGGCGTTTTGTCAACGTCCCTTTCAGGGATTATGTTAACTGAAGGGACGGGAACAAGCTTTACAGGCTCTCTTTTGGGTTTACTCATTTTTCCGCACCCTCCTTTATTTCATTATTTTTTTGCCCATTCTTTCTCTTGCCTTTAAATAACAAAATCAGTTTGTCCAAAAGGCTATTTAAAGAAAAGTCATAGGTTCCGAAAAGTCCCGAGGGCTTGAATATCATGACTATAACGAGGATAAGTGAATACACAACCATTCGGTATCTCTCAAAGCTGCGCAAAAGCTCCGGCAGGGCGGTTAACACCGTTGCGCTTAAAACACTTCCTATCATGCTGCCCATGCCTCCGAGAACCACCATTACCAAAATTTCAATTGACTTCATAAAGCCAAAATCAGAAGGGGAAAGTATGCCTATATATCCGGCGAAAAGCCCTCCGGCTATTCCTGCAAAAAATGCAGAAACTACAAAACCCAGAGTTTTATAATAGGTGGTGTTTATGCCGCAGGCTTCTGCCGCTATCTCGTTTTCACGAATGGACAATATGGCTCTGCCATGCCTTGATTTCATAAGAGTGTGAATTGCAAAAATAGTGATTCCAACACAGATAAATGTTATAAGAAAGGTTGTTGTTTTCGGTATTTTTTGAAGACCTGCCGCCCCGTTTGTCAGGGTGAAGCCCAAAACGTTGTCGATGTTGAGAAGTATAACCCGTATTATTTCGCCAAAGCCCAAGGTGAGGATGGCAAGGTAGTCTCCCCTAAGACGAAGGGCAGGAATACCTATGATAAGTCCAAAAACACCTGCCAAAATGCCGCCTGCAAGAAGGGCAAAGGGAAAGGCAACCCCTGTTGAGCCTGCAGCCACAGATTTCATTATAATAGCTGAGGTATAAGCGCCAATAACCATGAAACCTGCGTGTCCTAAGGGGAGTTGACCTAAATAGCCTGTGGCCACGTTAAGGGATACGGCAAGGATAATGTATATGCCGATAAGGGAGATAACACCGGAATAATACTTAGATATAATTCCTGAGGATATAATGTGATTCATTATATAAAGGAAGGCCCCAAAGAGTACAGCATTTATAATGTATCGCAGGGGCATTGGTATGATTTTTTTATTAATACTCATTGTACCGCCCCCTAAACCTTTTCAGTCATCGTTTTACCCAGTATGCCTGTGGGCTTGAATACCAAAACGATGATAAGGATTGCAAAAACCACGCCGTCTTTCCAGACGGAAAGACCCACAGCTGAAATAATCGCCTCGGCAAGTCCTATGCAAAAGCCGCCTATCATAGCGCCGGGGATGGAGCCTATGCCGCCTAAAACTGCTGCTATAAAAGCTTTTATACCAAGCATACTGCCCATGGTAGGCGAAGCCTGAGGATAGGCGCAGCAATAAAGAACAGAGCCTATGCCCGCAAGGGCGCTTCCCACGGCAAAGGTGAAGCTTATGGTGCGGTTTACACTTATACCCATAAGCTGGGCCGCTCCCATATCTTCAGAAACAGCCCGCATTGCCTTGCCCATTTTAGACTTTTGTACAAGCAAGGTTAGCAGAAGCATGGAAACAACTGAAATAACAATGGTAATCATAGCCGTAAAACTTACATATTGGCCGGCTATGGTCAGCGAAGGTCCGGAAATCATAGCAGGGACACGCTGAGAGCCTGCTCCGAAAACAAGCTGTGCCAGATTTTGAAGCAAAAAAGATACTCCGATAGCTGTTATTAAAAGGGAAATCCTCGGTGATGAACGCAGGGGAGTATAGGCGACCTTTTCAATCACTACGCCAAGAAGGACGCAGGCTGCGATTGCAAGGATTATGGCAAGGATTGGGTTTAGTGCAAAGTTTACCATAGCCAGCCAAGCCACATAGGCTCCGACCATTATTATATCTCCATGGGCAAAGTTTAACAGCATTATAATGCCGTAAACCATGCTGTATCCCAGAGCAATCAGAGCATAGACACTGCCAGATTGCAGACCGTTTATAAGTTGGCTTATTATGAGGGACATATTCATATCCAGTCCTCTTTCTGTAATGATTTGCCGCAGACGACCGATGGCTGGCGCAAACGGACTTATTGTTTGGGCCACTCATCGAGCGTCCTCGCAAGAAAAGGAGTCAGGGCTTTAAAATGCCTATGTGCGGGGAGAAAATCTCCCCGCACAAGATTAGCTTGTAAACGGAATATTAGAATATTTCTACGAATACTTCCTCGCCGTCCTCAACCTTCATGATGACAGCATCCTTAACGGGGTTGTTATACTCGTCAAAAGCATATCCGGAGCTTGTAATGCACTCCAGCTCGGCGCTATTGTCGCGAATAGCGTCGATAACTGCCTGCTTGTATTCGTCGGTTCCGGCTTCTAAACCTGCCTCTTCCGCAACGGCAAGAGCATTGCACATTACGATAGCTGCATCATAAGCGGTGGCAGCAAACATATTTAAAGTCTCGGCGCCGTACTTTTCAGTATAAGCGGCTTCAAAAGCCTTAACAGCGTCGGTGCTTCCCGGAGCATAGCCGGAAACATAAAGGGTTCCTTCAAGGACCTCGGAGCTTGCATAGCCTGTAACTCCGCTCATGCCGTCGCCTCCGAGGACAATGCCCTTAAAGCCGACTTCACGGGCCTGAGTGATGATAAGGCCGTCATCTTCATAGTAGTTGGGGCAGAAAAGAACATCGGGGTTCTTAGAAGATATGGTGGTAAGCTGGCTTTTGAAGTCTTTGTCGCCGGTGGCATAGCCTTCCTGAGAAACAATTTCAACATCAAGCTCTGCACACTTAGCGACAAATGCGTCCTTAAGTCCGACAGAGTAGTCGTTGCCGGTTTCAAAAAGGATGGCGGCGGTCTTTGCACTTAAAACTTCGCTTGCATACTCAGCCATCTTTTCACCCTGAAAAGGGTCAATAAAGCAGGTGCGGAATACGTTTCCGTAAACTGTGTCTGTTTCGTCATCGTATGTTACTGTTGCTGCTGTGGCACTGGGGGTAATCATGGGCAGGTTGAGGGGATATGCCTCGCCTACAACAGCAATGGTGTTGCCTGTGAGAACGTCGCCTATGAGAGCTGTGATGCCCTCGTCAACAGCACGGTTAAAAGCGGTGATAGCTTCCTGATTGTTTCCCTTGTTGTCATAAGCTACGATTTCAACCTGTTTGCCGTTGATGCCGCCGTTTGCATTAAGCTCGTCGATGTAAAGGGTGGCACCGTTTTTAACACCAAGGCCGTACTGGGCATAGTCGCCGGTGTGGCAGCCAATCATGCCTATTTTAATGGTGTCACCGGAAACTGTCTCGTTTCCTTCGTCGGGCAGGTCGCCTACTGCCTCATTGTTGGGGACGTTGTTCTCGTCTTCCGTATCCTTAGCGCTGTTGCCGCAGGCGGCAAAAACACCAAGCATGAGGACGAGGATAAGCGCAATGCTCAAGAACTTTTTCATTTTCTTTCCTCCTAATATTTCATGTCTATACAAAAAACGGCTGCGTGTTTGAACGAAGCCCTTTTTACACTATTTTGATAATGCAAATATTCGCCTTATTATATTGAAATTATTCTAAATCTATATCCTAATAAAGTCAATAGTCCATTAAACATAAATCACTTTAAATTACTACATCAATTTTGTTGGTTTTGCAGGAAATTTACTGATTATGAGCTAGTTTCAAGGAAAATATCCCAAGTTTATTGTCATAGTTTTTATAATGAGACTGCATAAACCTCAAATATTGTACAAACTGCCACTTTTAAAAATACTTTTACTGTGCTATCATTAGCCCATAGTTTTTTCTTATTTTTATTTTGGAGTTTTACTTATGAACACTAGCCTTATAAACAACAAACATAGCTTTTTCTTTATGGGCAGCTTTACCGGTTTTTTCTTCGGTAAGGCATTTTCGGGTTTGTCAGGTAAGGAGTAAAGGCTCTTTATAACAGGAAACTAATCGGTCCTGCGGCAGACTCGCTGCGGGGCCGTTTTTTATATCTCGCCGGTTTTTACCTATAATCGGGCTAAAGGGGGTTTTTAAGTGCCGGAGACTTACCAGCAGATAAATAATTATTATATGGCCGAATCTTTTGGCCAAAGCGCCCCTTTTTTAAGAATAACCCTTATGAAGAAGGCGAGAAAACGAGACATAGCTTCCACAGGCGGCCTTTATATGTTTGCTTGTCGGGCAAAATGCAATCCTGAAAGATTTTTGCCGAAAGGCCGAAAGTTTTGAGCTTTGGTAATAAGTTGAGTGTAAGAAAAACAAAAAGCAGTTGTATTATTTAACAATCATAAAATAAATGCAGAGAGGGAATTTATATGTCATACCATATTCATAATCCGGAAGCGGAGACCATGCCCCGAGAAAAGCTTCACGCCCTTCAAAGTGAAAGGCTTTGCGCCACTGTTAAAAGAGTTTATGAAAACGTGCCCCTGTATAAAAATCGTTTTGACGAAATGGGTTTATCCCCTAAAGACATTCACAGCATAGACGATATAACAAAGCTTCCCTTCACTTTGAAGCAAGACCTTCGTGATAACTATCCCTATGGGCTTTTTGCCGTGCCTATGGATGAGGTCGTTCGTCTTCACGCCTCCTCTGGCACAACGGGCAAGCAGACTGTTGTTGGCTATACGGAAGCCGATATGAAAATCTGGGGCGAGGTCATGGCCCGCACCATCGGTGCCGGCGGTGTAACAAAGTCCGATATAGGTCATATAAGCTATGGCTACGGTCTTTTTACCGGTGGCTTGGGCGGCGGCCTTGGCTCAGAAACCATAGGTTGCGCCACAATTCCCGCCTCCACAGGAAACACCCGCCGTCAGGTAACTATTTTGCAGGATTTTAAACCCACCTTTATTCTTGCCACTCCCTCTTATGCCCTTACAATAGCTGAATTTCTGGATGCCAACGGCATCTCCGCTGATGAGCTTTCCCTTAAAGCGGGCTTTTTTGGTGCGGAACCTTGGACGGAAAATATGCGGGCCGAGATTGAAAACCGCCTTAAGCTAAAGGCATATGATATTTACGGTCTGTCTGAGATTATAGGCCCCGGAGTGGCCTATGAATGTCAGTGCCAGAATGGCCTTCATGTAAACGAGGACCATTTTTACCTTGAAATCATAGACCCTGAAACAGGTCTGCCCATGCCTGATGGTGAGGAAGGGGAGATTGTATTTACCTGCATTACAAAGGAAGCCCTGCCCCTTATACGTTACCGCACCCGTGACGTGGGCAAGAAGTTGTCTGGGCAATGTGACTGCGGCCGCAGCTTTGTCCGTATGATAAAGCCGGCGGGAAGAACCGACGATATGCTTATAATCCGCGGAGTCAATGTTTTCCCCTCCCAGATAGAATCTGTCCTCATGGATATGCAGGGCATAGCCCCCTTCTTCCAGCTTGTGGTTGAAAGGGAAGGAAACCTTGATAAGCTTACAGTTCTTGTGGAGTTGACAGAAAGAACCTTCACCGACGAGGTAAGAAAACTTGAAGCCATGTCCCGTCAGGTAACAGCGGCTATACATTCGGTTCTCGGCATTTCAGCAAAGGTAAAACTCGTGGAGCCAAGAAGCATAGAGCGTTTTGAGGGCAAGGCAAAGCGGGTAATCGATAAGCGCACACAAGCAAATTATTAGGGGGGTCAATATGTTACTAAAACAAATTTCAGTTTTTGCAGAAAACCGCCACGGCGCAATCAGAGACATTACGGCTGTTTTAGCAGATGCGGATATAAATATCCGCGCCCTTTCCATAGCTGACACAACGGACTTTGGAGTTGTGCGCCTTATTGTGGACAGGCGCAAGGACGCCTTAGCGGCTCTTCATAAAAGTGGCATGACGGTTATTGAAACCGACGTTTTAGCCCTTGCCGTAGACGACAGCCCCGGCACCTTCCACGAAGCCCTTGTCGCCCTGACGGAAAGCAATATAATGATTGAATACTGCTATGGCTTTGTTTCACCGAAGGCTGGTTTGGCAACGGTCATCTTGAAATGTGATGATGAGGAAAAAGCTCTGGGCTGCCTTAGCTCAAAAGGCTTTTCTCTCCTGAGTGCTGATGATATAAAGTATTAGCCAAGGCGGAAAAAGAATGAAAACTTAATGAAAAAATAAAAGTCCGCCATTTTTTGGCGGACTTTCGTTTTGCTTTTTAAGAAGCTATTTTATATTGTATGTCTGGCCAACAGCGGCATAAGATGTGTAAGCCTCCACATTGGCCTCAACAGCGGAAGTTTCGTTTCGCAGCTTAAAAACAGCCGAAGCCCTTATAGTTTCACCTGAGGCAATTTCAGCGTAAATATTTTCGTCAGTTTCACTGGCGTTTGTCAAATATGACTGGCTCAGGGATATTCCGTCCTGATAGCTTCGTATGTACAGGGCGCTGTGGAAACTTATAGTATCTTCCGAATTGTTTTTAAAATCGTAATATACCCTAATCGCCGGATTTCCGTCTGCGTCATCTAAAAGTTCGGCATTAAGGACACTTACATAATACATACCATCCAGCAGTCCTTCGCTGCTAATGGAAAGAGCCCATACAGGGTCGATAG
>JAAYFX010000108.1 GCA_012728025.1 Clostridiales bacterium | reverse complement strand
TTACAAGTCCCCGCAACTGTCCTTCACCCACGCACACTTGTGCATGGTTAGCTGCGTGGCCTATGGACACGCCCTCCTGCTCGGTTTCAAAAAGAACTTCCAAAACTTTACCTTTACAGGAGGAAAGGTAGTTTTTCTCCATTATATCAGAAATTTCCTTAGCACTTTTTGCCCGTTTTGACTTTTCGGCATTTGAAAGCTGGCCCTGCATTTGTGCCGCCTTTGTGCCAGTGCGAATGGAATACGGGAAAATGTGCATAGACGAAAAATCACATCTTTTAATAAAGTCCAAGGTCTTTTTGTGGTCTTGCTCACTTTCAGCGGGAAAGCCCACTATTAAATCGGCGGTCAGGGCGCAGTCGGGAAAATGCTCCCTTAAAAGGCGGCAGGCTTCATAAAACCTTTCAGTGTCATATTTTCGGTTCATACGGCGAAGGGTTTCATCACAGCCGCTTTGAAGGGAAAGATGAAAATGGTCGCAGACCTTTCCCGTTTGCCTAAGTCTTTTGCAAAAGTCCTCCGTTATAACTGTTGGCTCCAAAGAGCCAAGGCGTATGCGCATATCTCCTGAAGATGCCGCAATTGTCTCCACAGCATCCGCCAAGTTACAGCGTGGCTCCAAATCCCGCCCATAGGAGGCGATTTCAATTCCTGTTATGACAAGCTCACGAAAGCCTTTTTTGGCCAGCTCCTCCACCTGTTTGGCACAGCGCTCAGGCTCTAAAGAGCGTATTCTTCCTCGTGTATATGGTATGATGCAGTAGGTGCAAAAGTTCACACAGCCATCCTGAATTTTAAGCATGGCACGGGTTCTGCCTTCAACAGCTCCTCCCTCCAGCTCCTCAATTTCCCTGCGTGAGAATGGGTCATCCGCCCATATATAACAGCCCTTAGCATTCAAGGCCCTTTCAATATCGTCCATCAGACGCTTTTTACTTCCGCTGCCATGGACAACATCCGCCCCCAGCTCCGATACCTGCTCTGGTGAAAGCTGGGAAAAGCAGCCGCAAACAACACTTATAGCATGGGGATGCTCACTTTTAAGCTTTCTTATGGCCTGCCGTGATTTTCTTCCGCTTTCCGCTGTTACGGCGCAGGTATTTACAATTATAACATCGGCCTTTTCGTTTTCATGTATGTGGGAAAAGCCCTTTTCTTCAAGCATTGCGGAAAGGGCATAGGTTTCAACTTGATTGACCTTGCAGCCAAGGGTTGTTATGGCATATTTCATTGCTTCACCTTGTGTTTAATCTTTCTTGAAGGTATAATATTAGGATATATTAAGCATCCGCCGTTTCTTAAAGCGGCAATCGGAGGTTATTAATGAGGGTATATCTTGACAATGCGGCAACAACAAAAGTCTGTACCGAAGCGGCCGAAGCGGCTTTAAATATAATGACGGAAAATTACGGAAACCCAAGCTCGACTCACAAATTGGGGCGTGAGGCAAAAAAGCTTCTTGAAGTCTCGAGGGAGCAGATTGCAGGCGCCATAGGCGCTGCCCCCAATGAGATATTTTTCACCTCCGGCGGAACAGAGGCGGACAACTGGGCAATATTTTCAGCGGCGGAGTATACAAAGCGAAGGGGAAAGCATATCATCAGCTCCTCGGCAGAACACAGCGCCGTTTTAAAATCTTTGGAGTTTCTTAAAAAGCGTGGCTATGAGATAACGCTTTTAAAGCCCCAAGCCGACGGCAGTGTGTCGGTTGAGGATGTTGTAAGCAATTTACGTGAGGATACGGTTTTAGTAAGCCTTATGCTGGTAAACAGCGAAACCGGCGGCATAACGGATATCCCTGCCATTTCCAAGGCTTTGAAAGAAAAGAAAAGCTCTGCCATACTTCACACAGATGCGGTGCAGGGTTTTTTAAAATATCCCTTCTGTGTCAAAACCCTCGGAGCGGATTTGGTTTCCCTAAGCGGACATAAAATACACGCTCCGAAAGGTGTGGGTGCCTTATTCGTAAAAGACGGCGGCCGCAGCCTTAAGCTGTCTCCCCTGCTTGTGGGCGGCCTGCAAGAAGGCACCTTGCGAGCAGGCACCGAGGCTTTGCCTTCCATAGTCGCCTTTGGAATAGCGGCGGAGGCGGGGCTTTCATCCATGGACGAATCCATAGAAAAAATGAGCATACTCAAAGCTTATGCCATAGAACGCCTGACTTCCGAAGTCCAAGGGCTTTTAGTGCTTTCCGGAAATGCCCCCCATATCTTAAATGTATCACTACCCGACTATAAAGGCGAAACCATTGTAAATTTTCTTGACGGACGGGGAATCTGCGTTTCCAGAAGCTCTGCTTGCAAAAAGGGTGGCAGAAGCCATGTCCTTGAAGCTGTGGGGCATCCCCCCGCCGTTATAGACGGAGCTTTGAGGATAAGCCTTTCCCGCTTTACCGAAAAGGATGAAATTGAGGCCCTTTGCGATGGGATTTTGGCGGCAAGCCAAAGTCTTTTTAAGGTTCTTAGCTAAGTTTAATCTGCTATTTCTCCTCATTATCTGATTCTGTCTCTTTTTCGGGCAAGCCTTCTGAAAGAACCGGCTCTAAAGTTTGGGGATTTATGCTTATAATTTCCGAATAGCTTTCCGTCTCCGTAGGCAGGCCACGATTTGCCAGACTTTTATTTACGAGGCGTTTTGCTCCCTCATATAAAACCGCAAATGCAGGGACACCGATTATCATGCCTATGGGCCCGAATATGCCCGCACCGACTATGATGGCAAACAGCACCCAAAAGCCGCTTATGCCTGTTCTTTTGCCGAGTATTTTGGGTTTTAAAATATTTCCATCAAACTGTTGCAAAACGATTATAAATATGACAAAGGCAAGGCTTTTCCACGGTGATTCCATAAGGATGATAAGAGCTGAGGGAACAGCGCCTATAAAGGGGCCGAAGAAAGGTATAATGTTCGTTACCCCGATGATGACACTTATCAAAACGGAATCACGAAGCCCCATTATAAGACAGCCGAAAAAGCAGATGACACCTATAATAAGTGAATCCAGCAAAGTTCCACCGAAATAGCCCATAAATGCCTTGTCGGTAAAACGCAGTCCCTCCAGCAAATTGTTTACAAAACGGGCTTTGAAAATGCTGTACAAAAGTTTTTTCCCCTGAGCGATAAAAAGCTCACGATTAAACATAACATAAATAGAGACGGCCACTGCAACAAAAAAGTTTGCCACAGCCTTCACAGCGCTTAAAACTCCTGCTGACAGACTGACGATTATGGTATCCATCTGGGGAAGTAAGCTGTCCCTTGCCCATTTGGACAACTTTGCCCCTGCATCTCCCACGATTTCTTTAAAAATTTGCTCCAGCTCCGGCGAGTCCTCCAGCCATTTATCCGCCCAAAGTTCTGCCTGTCGGATACTGCTTGAAAGGTTTAGCACTATGTTTTCTATGCTGGCATAAAGCTGGGGAAATACCAAACTGAATAAAGAAAACAACAGCAAAAACAGCAAAAGCACCGAGGCAAAAACCGACATACCTCTGGAGAAACTTTTTGCCTTCTTTTCACTTTTTTTAAAAAGCTTTTTTCCTGCCGCAGAGAAAATATTCATCTCAAAGGCCTTCACAAAGGGTGTTAGCAGATACGCCAAAGCGAAGCCGCCTATTATGGGGCTTAATATCTTGTATAAACCGGAAAGTGACTGTCTTATCCCCGACCAGCGCTGCAGAACCCAGAAGAAAGCAATACACGCTATTATCACAAGCAGCGCCGTTACTCCCCAATATAAATATTTCTTGTCCCATCGAAAACCCTTCATTCACATACCCTCTCTCGGTCGTCCAAATTTAGTTGCAATTAATATATTCTACCCTTCCTGAGCATTTCAGTCAACAAAAAAGTCCGGTACCTTTTGGCACCGGACTTTTTTATATATGTTTATTAAAAATACTTACTGATGTTCTCCCCAACGGAATTGGGGTCTCCTGTGGCGCTTATTGTGAACCGTATCCCCTCTTTTTCGCCGAAGGCAGAAATTTCTTCTAAAAGGGAGGCTATCTTGTCCATGTCCGTCTCATCCAGCATTTTTAAGAAATTGTCAATAAATATATGAGTTATGTCATAGTTTGCG
>JAAYFX010000107.1 GCA_012728025.1 Clostridiales bacterium | reverse complement strand
GCCGAGAAATCCCCCGTAGAAGCGTGATATTATAGCTGCGACTTCGCTTCTTTTAGCCCCTTCTTGGGGAGCCAGAACACCGCCGCCCCTGCCGGTGATAAGCCCGTTTCCAACTGCCCAGCACATGGCTTCATATGCCCAGTCGGAAACCTTATCCTTGTCGGAAAACCTATCAAGACCTTCTGGAGGAAGGCTTTTTTCCATAAGCTCATAGGCATTTGCATAGCGGTATAAAAGAAGGGCCATCTGCTCTCTTGTAACCTTGCCCTCGGGATTAAAGTTGTTTTCATCAAATCCATTTATTATCTTTGCAGCCGCTCCCCAGCCCACAGGCTGGCTATACCATGTGCCCTCGGGAACATCCTGAAACCCGCTTACAAACCCCGAGATGTCCTCTCCGCTCATACGGCTTAAAACAGTTACAAACATAGCTCGGTTCATAGAAAGCTCCGGAGCAAATTGGTTTTGGGAAACACCGTTAAAAAGCTTTTTGGAAACGCAAAATTCTATTACCTCACTTGCCCAATGACCTTTAACATCAGGGAAGGTATCTTCTATCTCCGCAAAGTCATAGTCGTAAAGCTCTTCTATAAACTGGGAAATATCAAGACTTCCATGGCCATAAGAAGTGTCATATCCCGCCTTTCCAAGGTCAAGGGATGAGCGTATTAAAAGCTCTGAAAAGTCTTCAATAGTTGCCTTAGGCTCATATTGTTTCATAATGGCGGCTGCCACTGCCACATGGGGGCTGGAATAAGAGGTGCCGTCTCCCATGACATAGGAGTTGTACGAGCTGTGCCCTATGCTTATTATATTTTTCCCTGGAGCGACAATAAAAACCGAATCATTCTTTTGGGAAAATGAGGCAACCTTATTCTTTTCGTCAATAGCACCAACACCTATTACATTATCATAGGCTGCGGGATATTTCTTTACGCCGTTGCCGTCGTTTCCAACAGAGGATACGATTATTGTTCCCATTGCAACGGCATGGTCAACCGCCTGCCTCATACTTCTCATGTCAGAGTCCATACCAAGACTTAGATTTATTACCTCGCAGCCATATATGTCCACAGCCTCATATATGGCCGATATTATGTATGAAGAGCTGGTATCTTTGCTGCTGCCGAAGCACTTGAAGGGGACTATCGTCACTTCGCTTAAAAGACCGGCTATGCCCACTCCATTATCCCTTGCAGCGGCAATGACCCCCGCAACAAAGCTTCCATGGCCGGATTCGTCCCGCAGGTCATAAGAGCCGTTTATCATGTTTTTGCCCCTGCCGAAGCTTACTCCTTCAAAGTCCTCATGGAGGGAATTAACACCGCTGTCTATTATAGCAATGCTGATACCCTCGCCTTCAAACCCCTCATCCCAAGCATATTCAATTCCAAGGCTTTCTAGCGGCCACTGCCTATACGCATAAGGGTCGTTGGGCGCAAAAAGTGTGACCGTTTGGTCCTCTTCGTAATATTCCACCAAATCCCCCAGATTTTCTATATCCGAGAGTTCCTTAACTTTATATAAACCCTTTTCGCCGTATACCTCCTCCAGCTCTACATTGCTCATAAGGCGCATTGTGTCAGAGCTTTGAGGAGACTGAGAAAGCTGTACTATGTATCCCTCGCCCACGCTGCCATCGCCCTGCTCAAAATTTGCCGACACTGGCTGAACGACTGCCGCCATCATGGTAACAAACAGCAATGTCGCTATTATCTTTTTCATGATTTGCCCCTTTACATTTTACGGGTGGTTTCGACAGAATTTGAGCATGCTCATCCTATCTCCTTGCTTTTTTCTTCGATGAAGGCGGCTATAAAGTCCATTTGCGCTCTAAGACTTTGCTCTCCCGGCCCTCCGGAAACGTTTCTGGCTTCCACACATTGCTCCAGAGATATAGCCTCATAAATGTCGGATTCAAAGGCATCCGACATTTTTTTATATTCTGAAATCTCAAGGGTTTCCAAGGTTTTTCCTTCAGAAATACAATGGTTTACCAGCTTTCCAACCACAGTGTAGGCATCCCTGAAGGCTAGCCCCTTCTTAACAAGATAATCAGCGCAATCGGTGGCATTTATAAAGCCCCGACCTGCGGCAGAACGCATATTTTCCGGCAGTATACGCATAGTATGAAGCATGGCCGAGAATACCGGAAGGCACTTTTTAACAGTGTCAACAGCGTCAAAAACCGGCTCCTTATCCTCCTGCATGTCCTTGTTATAAGCAAGGGGAAGAGCCTTCATAACCGTGAGCATGCTCACAAGGTCGCCGTATACCCTTCCGGTTTTGCCGCGAACAAGCTCGGCAATATCCGGGTTTTTCTTTTGGGGCATTATAGACGAGCCGGTGGAATAAGCGTCGTCCAGCTCGATAAATTTAAATTCCCATGAGCACCAGAGAATAATCTCCTCTGAAAAGCGTGATAAATGCATCATCAAAACAGACAGGCAGGACAAAAGCTCTATAACAAAATCCCTGTCGGAAACCCCGTCCAAGCTGTTTTGAGTTATGCGCTCAAAGCCCAGCAAGTCCGCCGCAAACCGCCTGTCTATTGGATAGGTTGTGGCGGTTAAAGCGCCGCTTCCCAAGGGGCACTCGTCCATTCTTTCAAGGCAGTCCTCAAGGCGGGTATAATCTCTTTTAAGCATATTGGCATAGGCCATCATGTAGTGGGCAAAGCTTGTGGGCTGTGCCCTTTGAAGGTGGGTGTAGGCAGGCATAACGGCGGTTTTCCCATCCTCGGCAAGCTGTAAAACAGTTTCCATAAGCTCTAAAATAAGCTCTTTTATTTCCTTTATTTCCTGCTTTAAGTATAGTCTTAAATCCAGGGCAACCTGGTCATTTCGGCTTCTGGCGGTATGAAGCCTTTTGCCCGCTTCGCCTATTCTTTTTGTAAGCTCCCCTTCTATAGCCATGTGAACATCTTCAACATCCTGTGAAAAAGAGAGCCTTCCCGCCTTAATATCCTCAAGTATTTCAAGGAGTCCCGCATGGATTTTTTCCTTGTCCTCCTGCCTTATTATCCCCTGCTTTGCCAGCATCTCGCTGTGGGCAAGGCTGCCTTCAATGTCCTGCTTATACATGCGAAAATCAAAGCCGATGCTGGCATTTATTTCGTCCACCATAGCGGCTGTGTTTTTTTCAAATCGTCCTGACCAAAGCTTCATAAGCCTACCTCTTTTTGAGAAATTTATTAGGGTGTGCTGGCACGCCCTAGAATAAGGGCGCAAACACCCTGAGAACCGAGTCTATAAGACCCCCGAGAACCTGCCTTATAAATCCCTTTTTCCTATCTGCCACCGTTACCCTGTGGGACATTTCAAAGGTTTTTAAAGCGTCCTTCTTAAGCTCTTTTATAACGCTGCAACCATACATAAAAACTGCACATTCAAAGTG
>JAAYFX010000329.1 GCA_012728025.1 Clostridiales bacterium | reverse complement strand
GTCGTAGTCCATGCCCTTTTGAGCAAGTGTAACAACTTCCTCCTTAGATACAGTCTTAACTTCGTCAAGGTGCTTTAGAGTAAACTGGTCTGTTTCCTCTGGCACTTCCTCTTTCTCGGTTTCGCCTGTATCGCCTTCACCCTCTACCGGCTCCTGCTGGTCTGCTGGGTCAGTTTCAGGTGTCGCTTCCACATCAGGCTCGGTTTTCGCATTGTCTGTTGCGCCAAAATCAATGTCGCTCATGTCAATGTCATTTAAGTCTGCCGATACCTCGTTGGTTGCAATGTTTGTTTCTTCCATGTTATGTCCTTTCTGCCTATGGTCGGGCAAAAGCAATTAGTTTATTTAGTAAGACCGGGTCTGGTCGTTACATGCTTTGAATAATTTCCCTTTGCAGCTTTCCAAAGCCGCCGCCTGTGGGGATTGGCGTTTCCTGTGGGGTCAGCTCTGCGCCGGCAGGAGCACCTTCTCCGGGGCCTTGCATCATCATCTGGCGCATTTGCTGTGTCTTTTCAAGCCAAGCCTGTTTCTGGGGGAACCTATCAGCAGGCAGCCTTTCAACGTAGTCCACAATGTCAAACTCGGGGTTGTTCATCCGCAGCATATTATCCAAGGTCGCCTGAACAAGGGTTTCGTTGTAGTAGGAGGACGCGCCAACATCAAGCTTAATCAGCATGGGTCTTGCTCTCAAAGTGGCAAAGTCAAACCAGTCAACCATTGGCATACCCATTTCGTCCATCTGGCTCTTGATGATGCGCTGTCCGTAATACTCCGTCATAAACTCCAAGTAGATTTGACCCAACTGCTCAACGGCATCATAGAGGTTTTGCTTTGTAATCTCATTAGGGGCTGCCGCCGCCTTTTGCAGGGCAACAATAGCAGACGTGTTATCAGGTCGTGTATCGCCCAAAGCAACGCTTGTAGCGCCCTTAAACGACTGGGAGTATTCAATGGTCGAGTTAATGAAGTTCGGCACGTCAGCGCTCATTTGTGCGCCGCTAATGGTGGTTGCAATGCTGTTAACATCACCGTTTGCGCCAATCGCCACGCCGACTTGGTTCGTCCACCTACCTCCGGGTATCTTTGTCCGGTCAAACACTATCTTGGGAAAAGCCGTTGTTGATAAAGATTTCTCGTACAAGGCATACAGTTTGTTAATAAACTTCTGGTTATCAACCATGCCCGTCATCATGGCTTGTCCATGGTAACAGTCCTTCACATAATCCCAATTAAGCCATATAAGAGGATAAAGCTTAATCTTCAAATCCCATGGCTTGCGTATCATCACGTTCTTAACGCACTCACAAGCCCATATGCTCTTTGTTTCCCTGTCACGCCAAAGTCTAAGCAAAACAGTACAGCGCCCATCTGTGTAGCGTGAGGGGGCATTTCTAGCGCCGTCATTGTCAGTGGTTATCATGTCAATTTCACGCTGGGGAACGCCTTCTTCTTTTGCCCGCCACTTAACATCCTCAAGCATCTCCTGCCGCTCAATGATGATGGAGGGCTGCTTTTGAGGGTCGCTCTCGTTGGGGTTTCCAAAGAACACTCTGGTGTTGTCAATTACTTCTGTGCGGATTGCACCCGTCACAAGTTGACCTGTTTCAACGTCAGCGTCCCAATAGGTAAACAGGCATCCATCACCGTCAACGGCAGCATTGCGGGCAACTTCCGCAAAAGACCGTTTATCT
>JAAYFX010000106.1 GCA_012728025.1 Clostridiales bacterium | reverse complement strand
GTCCACAAGCTCTGCCCTGCCGGCAACATAGCCCCCTGTGGGGGCAAGTCCGCCGCCGGGGTTTTTTATAAGGCTTCCGGCTATAAGATCAGCGCCCACGGCGCAAGGCTCTAAAGTTTCTGTAAATTCGCCGTAGCAGTTATCCACCAAAATTACGGCGTCTGTGTTTACCTCACGCACAGCAGAGACTATTTCGCCAATGTCGGAAACAGACAGGGCGGGGCGCTTGGCATAGCCACGGGAGCGCTGGATAAAAACTGCCGAAACGTCATCTTCACTTGCGGCCTTTTTTATGGCTTCAAGGTCTGGTCTGCCGTCTTTTCCCAGCTCGGTTTGACGATAATTGACACCATAGTATTTAAGAGAGCCGTAGCCCTCCCCCTCAATGCCTATGGTGTGCAGCAAGGTGTCGTATGGTGCGCCCGTTGCGGAAAGAAGGGTTTTGTTTGGAGTGCAGGCGGCAAAAAGCGCCGAGCCTATGGCATGAGTGCCGCTTACAAAGCCTAAGCGCACAAGGGCCTTTTGGGCACCAAAAACTCGGGCATAGATATTTTCAAGTGTGTCACGACCAAGGTCGTCATAGCCATAGCCTGTGGTGCCTGCAAAGCAGGCCTCGGAAACACGAAACTCGTGGAAGGCTTCCATCACTTTAAGGGTGCAGGCTTCGGACACTTCGTCAATCTTTTTAAACACCCCGTAAAGGGAGTTTTCTGTTTGTTGGGCTAATTCACGAACCTGTGGAGATATACAGCTAATGCTCATTTACTAAGGTTTCCTTTTTATTTATATGGTTAGTGCCGCTTATTCTTCAGATAGTTTTTGAAGGAGCAAGAGAACAAGCTCGGGCATTTTTTCAAAATCCGAAATTTTAACGATGCTTGCAGGGGAGTGGATATTCCGCACTGGGGCGGATATGGCAATGGTATCAACCCCAACACCACTGCGCTGAATGGCGGCGGCGTCGGTTCCCCCTGCGACCATGTGCTTTGTCTGCCAGACTATGCCCTTTTCGTCGGCAAGGTCTGTGACAGTTTTGTAAAGATTGCGGCTGTAAATTGTGCCCCTGTCCATAAAGGGGATAACAAGACCGCCGCCGGCCTTGCATATTTTTTTGCCCTCGGGCACATCGGGAAGGTCTGCTGCCGTTGTGGCTTCAAGGACTATGGCAACATCGGGTGCTATGCGGTTTGCGGCAATTTTTGCCCCTCTTGTACCAACTTCCTCCTGAACGGTGAAGGCAAAGCTGCAATCACAGGGCAAGTCCGACTCTAAAAGCTTTATCATGGCGGCGCAGCCTATGCGGTCATCAAGGGCCTTAGCCTTTAAAAAGCCATCACCAAATTCATAAATGCTATCGTCAAATACGGCGGCATCCCCCAAAGACACAAGCTCTTTTGCCTCTTTATCGCTGGAACAGCCAATGTCTATATACATATCCTCCCGCTTGGGAACGGTTTTTTCTTCTTCCTTATCCACAAGGTGGTAGGCCTTTATGCCGATTATGCCGCAGATGCGGTTTTTGCCAATATAAACACGCTTTCCTATGACAACACGCCTGTCCACCCCACCAAGAAAGTCAAAGCGGAGATAGCCATCCTCATCGATGCCGCTTATAATAAGCCCCACCTCGTCCATGTGGGCGCAGATAAGAACCTTTTTGCCATCGGACTTTTCACCCTTTTTGCTGACAATAAGGTTTCCTAAGCTGTCTGTTGTTATAGAGTTTGCAAAGGGCATGACCCGCTCTAAAATATAATCACGCACCTCGTCCTCACAGCCGGAGGCGCCGCTTAAATAGCAAAGGGTTTTTGTGGTTTCAAGCATTACATACCCTCCTTATCCAGTGTAGTTATAAATTCGCTTACCAAGGTGACTATGGCCTCGGCATCCCGTATGTCCATGGTTTCAACAGGACTGTGCATATATTTTAAGGGCAGGGACACAACAGCCGTGCACACACCTTCCCGACTTACCTGTATGGCCCAGCCATTTGTGCCGCTGCTGCCGCTTATAACCTCTGTCTGGTGGGGGATGGAAAGGTCTTTTGCAAGCTCGAAAAGAGCGCTTGTTATGTTCTTGTTCATATTAGGCCCAACGCCTATGGCAGCACCTGCGCCAAGCTCCATGGTTTCACCCTTTTTGCTGTCCGGTGTTTTGGCATGGGTAACGTCTAAAACAAGGGCATAGTCCGGATTTATGGCATAGGCTCCCGTTGTGCCCCCACGAAGGCCAAGCTCCTCCTGAGTGCTTATAAGGCAATAGACATCGGCGTTTAAGTCCTTTCCGGCAAGGTTTTCCATAACCTTTATTATAATCGCCACACAGGCTCTATCGTCCATAGACTTTGAGCAAAGCTGATGCTCACCGAAGGCTTCGCCTGCCCCTGCAAAAACCACAGGAGTCCCGAGGGGAATAAGGCACTTTGCCTCTTCGGCAGAAAGACCCACATCTATAAACAGCTTTTTAGGGTCTAGGGCCTTTTCCATGTCTTTGGAGGACAGGGCATGGGGAGGCATGGTGTCTATAACTCCGTGGATGGGCGGGCTTGTTAAAAGCCTTACCTCCCGAGCGGGCAGCATACGGGGGTCTATGCCGCCAAGGTTTGCAAAACGCAGGAAACCGGTTTTGTCAATATCTGTTACTATCATGCCGATTTCGTCCATGTGGGCATCCAGCATGAGCTTTTTTGCCCCTGCCTTTCCACAACGCTTAACTGCTATGAGGTTTCCCATTACATCTGATTTTATCTCGTCTACATAGGGGGAAAGCAGTTGGCTGACCCTTGTGAAAGCGGCGCCCTCAAAGCCTGAGGGGGCAGAAATTGCGCAAAGGTCCAAAATCATATCTTTTAGCTGCATATTTTACTCCAATCCCAGTACAATTTCACGGAAGGTATTTCCACGTTCCATAAAGTTTTTAAATTTATCAAAAGACGAACAGGCGGGGGATAAAATAACAACATCATCCTCTGTGGCAGCCTCGGCAGCGGCTATGACTGCCTGCTTGAAATCGTCAATAATATAAATCGGAAGGGTCAGGCGGTTATAGCCCGGAGTGTTTAAGACAGGGGTCTTTATCCGCTGAGCCGTTTCCCCTGTAAGGTAAAGAGCCTTTACCCTCTGGACTATTTCCGTGCCTAAATCCTCGAAGGGAATGTGCTTATCGTGGCCGCCGGCTATAAGTATGGGCTTAACCTTTGTAAAGCAACGCAGCCCAGCTATGGTGCGGGTGGGACTTGAGGCGATAGAGTCGTTATAAAATTTAACCCCATCTTTTTCTCTTATAAGCTCAATGCGGTGGGGCACCCCCGCAAAGCTTTTCGCCACCTTGCGAAAGGCGCTGTCTGTAATATATTCAGAGCAGGCGGCATAGGCGGCCATATAGTTTTCAACATTGTGCAAGCCGGGGATAAGGATGGCGGCGGCTGGCATTATTTCGTGAACCTCATAGTTTTTTGCTGAATATATAAGCTCCTCGGCGCAAAAGCAGCCGCTTTTAACCGAGTGCTTTAAGGAAAAATAAGATATTTTCGATTTTGCCCCAGCGGCAAAGGTTTCGGTGTGGGGGTCATCGGC
>JAAYFX010000333.1 GCA_012728025.1 Clostridiales bacterium | reverse complement strand
TGTTTACGGAGACCATCAAGACGCTTTTTAATCAATAATTGTTTGAGTGCCATTAAGCTTCTCCTTTATTCTTATCTGCCACGATTCATGATCGCGACGTTTAACCTCAGCAGCGTCATCGTTCCTCGCGTTGATCGACGTGTCTCGATAAGCTGGGAAAGTCACCGGCGACACTTCCCACAATCGGACATCCTTCAAAACGAACAACACATCGCCATTTCGGTTCTGTGTTTCTTGATCTAGAACCTCGAACCCAAAACTGCACTGACTAACGTCACCGCGCCGGATTCTCGCCATCGCGTTCATTGCATCGGAATCTTCTGGATTGATCGTCACTTCTCCAAACAGGCCGTGATCGTCTACACGGAGGCTCAGTGTCCCATTTCCTGTTCGGCCAAGCACGATATCCGGATTGTGATTCCAAAGACATCTAACATCTGGCTGTTCTTCTAGCGTCCGACTAAAAGCGGCCGGATCAATGATTTCAGCCACAGTTGGACTCATTCTGTATTCAGGACCAAATACGGCAAAATAGCCTGACAATTTATTGTCTTTCTTATCCGCCCTTAAATCACCCTGAATATATCTGTATTGCTTCTCCATTACACGTCGCCCCCTGTCAGTTTCTTCTGATCACCGATTCGGTCAATCGGCAAGTAATTTTCCAAGATGATCAAGTCTTCCATGTCGTCTCGTGGCGACATAGAAATCCAGTCCCTTAGCTCGTTTCTGCTCAAAGCAGTTCTGTCAACTAACGCGCCACCGGCCTCGACGATTTCCGCTAAGTCATAAGCCATTAGCGATCTTGCGTTAAACTTGAAATACCACTCTGGCTTTAACAGTAGCTGACGTGTTAACTCTTGCTCGATTGATTTCGCAATCGGCATAACTCTGGACCGGATAAAATTGTTGTATTCGTTTTTGTTAAAATCTCCCACACCAACCATGAAGGCCGGCACGCCAAAAACAGCGGCAATTTGCCTTTTGTCCAGTTCTAAGTTTTCAGCAACAGCCAAGTCTTTCATTGTAAGAGGCTTGACCTGCTCAATATCCATCAGTGTTGCCGGAATGAACCATGGCCGGTCTGCTTTCCTGTTTCCAGCATATCGCTCGGCCAAAGACTGTTGGCCTTCAGGTGTGGCCAACTCTTCAGCGTCCGAATCAACCTTCACAATAAGAGATGGCGTTGGACGCTCTAAAATAGCTTTTTTTGTGGCTGACGCTTGAGACATCGTCACAACTGCATCAGCTAACAACCTGGCAAAACCAGTACCGAGCCAAGGCTTGTCCTGGTCAGGATTTATCCGGAAGTGAATAATCTCATCCGGACTATATTTTCTCTTATCACCGTACTTGATGAAGTAACCTTCGCCTTCCTCGAAAAACTTAACCTTGCCAGGCTTTAACGGTGTTAATCGATTTATCAATCCGTCTTTGATGATTGGCACCGTCACCTGGTTCCCGTTCCCGTTCAAGAAGAGTACGCGAACAATATTTGCGTAAAATTGGCGCTTGCTCATGTACGGATTAGGACGGATATCGACAAGTTCAGATAGCGCATTTCTTATT
>JAAYFX010000105.1 GCA_012728025.1 Clostridiales bacterium | reverse complement strand
TTCTATAATTCCAGAAGACCCCATTCCGCCAATAAGATGCTGACTCCCAACGAAAAGGAGGCTGTGTTCAGACAAAATAGTTGAACCAATAACACTTTTAGATGTCCACTATATTGACAGTAGTCCATTCCAGTATCAGTTGCGATAGATGATTGAGAGTATTTTGTTCCATTAGCATATTTTAGAGTCATCTGTATTGAAGCTGGCCCACAGTAAAATGTGGTCTCCTGCTTATATAGCGGTACAGCTAGCGAACCTGCCATTCCCGACCTCAGCATGGACGGCTGTGCGACATACTGTTCAGCCCTTTCTTTGGTTAGAGCCAATTCTGCTTGATACTCAGAGGTATAATAGTCAGGGGCATTTACATAGCGTTCAGAAACAAGCTGAGCATAAGCACCCGATACTGCGGACAGCATCATCGCTAGGACTAAAATAAATGCAAACGTCTTTTTCATGTTAAAACTCCTTTATCGTATTTTCATACATCGGCAGGTTTTTGGTGCTGAAACGTTTTGTTGCAGAAGCTAACATTTTTCTCATGATGCAGTACTCCAATCTTTATAAAATTATATTGTTATCTAATAAACTTGTTTGCTGATAATTCTAGCCCATTGGACTCACCATACTTTGCAAGCTTTTCGCTCAGACAGATACAGCCTACTGCGCACATTCTAAGGACACTAACTGTGACGTTTCATTTACGTCCTCACTTATATATGTCTCCAGATAGCAAAAGCTGACATATTTCAGTAAACTTTTTTATAATATTAATATGTTTTGTGCATTTGATTAAATAAAATGGCATCTATGGTGCTTGACACCCCCTGATTTGGACAATATAATTTTACCAAACGGGGAACGGGGAGGGCGTATATATGGACACAAAATCTCTTGAATCGATAATCGGTGAAAATGTCGCAAAATACCGCGGTGCGGCCGGCTTTACGCAATCACAGCTTGCGGAGCGGGTCGGGATAAGCACTGCATTTATTTCCAGAGTCGAGCGGGGACAAAAGATGATGAAGGTGCATACCTTACTTAATGTTGCAAAAGCCCTGCATGTGAGCTGTGATGCACTTTTGAATCAAAATATCGCTACTGTTTCTTTAGAAAACATAAGGGTTCTTCTGGATGGACTGCCTGACGAGTATGTAATAGGCATTGAAAAACTCGTTCGGGTATGTATCGAGCAATTTGACCCAAAGCAAAAATCTCCGTCAGAAGAAGGATAAATAAATCGACTGGGGAGGACGGTTATATGCAAGCTGAGCAGGAAGCCTTTTTAGAAGAATTATACCGTAACTATTTAACAAAATTGACTATCTACGCAAGCTCTGCACTAGAAGACCGCAGTAGAGCACAAGACCTTGTGCAGGATGTTTTTCACGAGGCCATCATACATATCGATACTCTCATGGCCCACGAAAACCCCGGCGCTTGGCTAATGCAGACGGCTAAAAATAAAATCCATGAATACCATCGTGCTTATACGCGCTATATCCAAACGTTCATTTCATTGGATTCCTTCACCTGCGCAGGCATTGGTTCTGCTGAAGATTCCATAATGAAAATAGATGAATCCATGAACGCATCTCCAATAAAAAGGATTGAGCAAATTTTATCTCCTGAAGAATTCAGCCTTTTAAAAAGACTTATCTTTGAAAAAGCAAGTCATTTAGAAGTGGCTAAGGAACTGGGAATTACCGTATGGACAAGCCAGAAAAGACTAGAGCGAATCAGGAAAAAACTTCTCGAAATTTTTCCTGAACATAAAAATAAAAATAATTTCAAAAAATGATGTCAGCTTTTGTCCTGAACTGTCATATATATTTAGAAGGAGGTTTACGGAGATGGCTGAGAAAAAACACAATCCTGATTACTATTATCTGAATCAGTTAAGTACAGAACAGCTTGAGGAGCTTCTTCGTGTGGATTCTGTATCAGGAAAAGAGAAAAACGACGACCTCATTTTATATATTTTGGAGGTGATTGAAAAACGAGAGCAGACGTCTCCCACAGGCCGCTTGCCTGATGTGGGCAAGGCTTGGGCGGAGTTTAAGGAGTACTATGCCATTCCCGAAGGAGATGGTCTTTCCCTCTACCCCACCAAGCGAGAGGAGGAAATTTTCCTGAACGCCCGGGAGAAAGATGACTTTGAGGTGCAAAGAAAACCGTGGCGGTTTATGCGCCATACGTTCATTGCAGCTGCCGTGATTGCCTTGATTATTTTGTCCACCGTCCCCGCTTTTGGTTACTCCAGTATCTTTCAGTTGATTGGCGAGTGGACGGCGGAACAGTTCGGCTTTGCTGATGCACCGAGAGACACTCATCATAATTCAGAGACGGAACCCCCCGGCGGGAAAAACTATACTAGTCTTCAAGACGCATTGATTCAGTATGGAATTGCAGAAGCAGTCGTGACGCAGAGCATCCCCGATGGATTCCAGCTCGAAGAAATATGGGTTCAGGAATACGCAGGAACGGGGAACATTGAGTTTAGTGCGCCGTATGCTAAGGGCGATGATTACATTATCATTACTGTTATCCGGCATAACGGGCAAACCAACAGCATTTATGAAAAAGACGAAAAAGAGCTCGCTCATTATATGGCGGGAAATATAGAGCACTATATTTTCCATAACAACAACAATGTCACGGCCGCCTGGTCTGTTAACTCCCTGGAATGTTCCATAAGCACTACTTTGCCTGTTGATGAACTTGAGAAAATGATTGATTCAATTTATGAGGAGTAGAAAGATGAAGAAAAAAAGTTTTTTAGCGATTGTCCTTGTAATTATTTGCTCTTTTTCAATGGTACTGCCAGCTTTTGCCACAAGCTATGTGCCCTTCGCAAGTGATCAGATTAGTTCGTACTCGATATCCGCCACAGCGGCTTCAGGAGGAAAAATTGCTATAGATTTTTCAGTTACCGGGGCCGGAAAAATGTCTGTAATCGGCGCAAAAAGCATTGCGATTTATGAAAAGATCGGCTCACGTTGGGAATTTGCAAAAAGTTTCTCTCAAGGTGATAGTGGAATGACCAAAGCTAATGCTTATATTTATGGTAATACAATCTACTATAATGGCGTGTCTGGACGGGAATATAGAGTTGATGTAACTGTTTTTGCGCAGGACAGTACAGGTGCGTCGGATTCTAGGTCAAAATCTTTTGCTGTTACTGCGATATAAAACATAATCGGAACGTTCCGATTAACTTGGCAAGCAGTGCTTGTTAGGGGATTCCCCCTAATACCCCTCGGACGGCTTTGCCGCCCCTTAAGCCACGCCTGCGGCGTGGCTGCTGCGGCTCGCGGTGGAATGACACAGGAACAGTTAGCAGGCCACATAGGAATTAGCAGACAGCATATGGGCGGAATAGAAGCACCCAATATGGTGGGAGCTGTTTCGCTTGAAGTTTTATTTAACATTGCCACGGTTCTGGAAATCGAGCCTTATATGCTCTTAAGATTTAACCCTGAAAAATAGAAAGGCTCCCATCTGATTTTAGAGGGAGCTTGGCATAAGCACATTTATTTCATAAAATCGATATGGAAGACGAACATATTTTCAGTTTATTTTTACGTCGAAAACAGTCAAACGGAGCCGCTGCTCTTTGAAAAGCACCGGCTCCCTTTGACTGTTTTGCTATTATAACAACATTTTACTATAAATAAAGCACAAATCCGAACCCTTCACCCACAGGAAAGACCTGTTTTGAATGGTTCGGATTATATG
>JAAYFX010000104.1 GCA_012728025.1 Clostridiales bacterium | reverse complement strand
CTTCCCCTGCCAAGCTTTTCGCTGACCTCTCCAACCTTTATTGAAAAGTCGGGAGATAGGCGGTTTATAAGGCTTGACTTACCCACGCCGGAGTTTCCTGTAAAAACACAGAGTTTTCCCGAAATCGCCCGCCGCAATTCGTCAATTCCCTCTCCGCTGTTGGCGCTTGTGCGTATGATTTTATAATTTGTTTTGCTGTATATTTCATAAAGCTTATCCCCAGAGTCAAGGTCTGATTTGTTAACACAAATTATAATTTCACAGCCAGCCTGCTGGAAAGCAGCAATCACTCTATCGGCAACAAAAGGCTCGGTAACAGGGTTTACAGCGGAAATAAGCAAAACCATGCAGTCTATATTTGCAACAGCCGGACGGGAAAAGCTGTTTTTACGGGGCAGGATGCTATCTATCATCCCCTTGCCGTTAGAGTCAAGAGAATAAGTGACATAATCGCCCACCAATGGACTTGTTTTCTCCAGCCTGAAGCGGCCACGGGCACGGCATTCCACAAGGGTGTCCCCATCCCTAACATAGTAAAATCCACTTAAAGCCTTTGTAATAACAGCAGTTTCCATTTATGTGCCCTCTCCGGAAACCGGTGACGAATCAGGGGGAGGAGTCTCCACCGGCTGACTAGGTGGCGAGCTTTCCACAGGGGGCGTAAGCTCCTCTGGTGGAGCTGGGGTTTCGGGAGCTACGGTTTCCTTTGGCCCGCCAGACATTTTAAGGTAAATCACAGTGCCTTGAGGTACCTTTTCGCCTGCTTCTATGTTCTGCCAGAAGATGGTACCCTTGGGAAAATCGCTTTCAACCTCGCTTATGCTGCCCAAATCAAGCCTAGCCTGAGATATGGCGGTTATTGCCGCATCCTTGGTTTTTCCGATAAAGCTGGGCATTGTGACCTCAAGCAGTTCAGGCCCGCCGCTAACGGATAAATACACAGTTGAGCCGGCGGGAAGCTCCTCTCCCGCTGCTGGCTTTGTGCTGACCACATAGCCTTCTGTAATGCTTTCCGAGGCAACAATTTCTTTTTCCACCAGAAAGCCCAACTTTTCCAAGGCTATGGCCGCTTCCCTATATTCGTGGTTTATAAGGTCGGGTATTTTAGTCATAAGAATGCCTGTGCTAACTGTAAGCTCAAGGTCAATGCCGTCGCCTGTAAGCATAATGCTGCGCCCTGCCTCGGGTTTCTGGGAGATTACAACTCCCTCCGGATAGTCTGGGTCTATGGTGTAAAACACTCGGAAATTATATATATCTTCATAGGCTTTACTATTTATAATCTCGTTGCTATTTTCGCCTACAAAGTTTTGAATAATTATCCGCTGGGAATCAACAAACATATCTTTTATGAAAAAGTCCCAGAGAAAGGCAACAATCGCAAGGAGAAAAATAGTGATAAGAGCAAAGCCGGAAAAGGTGCTGACCTTGCGGGAGCGCACCTTGCGCCTTGCATAGCTTTTTTCAGACAGCTCCCCTGTCCGCTTCATGGGACGTACCCTTATGGAATCAGAGTCTAAAAGTCTCGCCGCCAGTTCTTCGTTTATGGGAAGCTCCGACACAGATAAAGCCTGTTCCTTTCGAAAGGCTTCAAGGTCCTCCAAAAGTTCATCCGCAGATTGATACCGAGCATCTATATCCGCCGTCATTGCCTTAAGGGTTATTTCCTCAAGTCTAACAGGAATATCCGGATTTATGCTTCGGGGCGGCACAGGCGAGGAGCCCATATGCAAAAGAGCAATAGACTCAACGGTTTCTCCTTCATAGGGAAGCTGGCCTGTTAGCATTTCATACATCACAATACCAAGAGAATATAAGTCAGCCCGAGCGTCCACAGCGTCACCCCGAGCCTGCTCGGGGGATATGTAATGGACAGAGCCCATAGTTTCGCCGGAGGCGGCACTTTCACTCTGGAGATGGGCAATGCCAAAATCGGCAACCTTTATGCTGCCGTCTTTAACCACCATTATATTATGGGGCTTTATGTCCCTGTGAACTACTCCCTTTCCATGGGCATGGCTCAGGGCCTTTGATATTTGTGCTGAAAAATGAAGGGCTTCCTTCCAGCTTAAAGAGCCTTTTTTTTGCATATATTGCTTAAGGGTAATGCCCTCAAGCATTTCCATGACGATATACTGAATGTCCGATTCCCTGCTGAAATCGTAGACAGCAACTATATTAGGATGGGAAAGCATTGCAACCGCATGGGATTCCGCCTTAAAATGTTCACGGAAGTCCACATCCCTTGCAAATTCATCCTTCAATATCTTCACAGCGACATAGCGGTTTAGCCTGTTGCATAAGGCCCTGTAAACCACTGCCATGCCGCCTGAGCCTAAAACCTCAAGTATTTCATACCTGTTGTCCAATACCTTGCCCAGATAGCGTTCCATACTGTTATCCATTGCGTTGCCTCCATGTAAAATGAGGTTAAATAGTAAATAAGCCGATAATTAAAAATAGAAAATGGCTATTTGCGCAAAATCCCTAAGGTAACATTGTCGGGTGCGCCTCTTAAAAGGGCAAGGTCTAAAAGCTCCCTGCCGATGTCATCTAAGCTTTTGTGTTTTTCGGCAATTTCAAGTATTTCAGAGTCGGAAACTGTGTTGCTAAGACCGTCCGAGCATAGCAGAAGTAAATCATTTTTCTTAAACTCCGGTGTAAAAAAGTCACATTCCACTGTGCTCTCAGCACCGAGAGCACGAGTTATAACATTTCTTCTGGGATGATTTCTGGCCTGCTCACGGGTTATACTGCCTCTTTTAACCATGTCCTCCACAAAAGAATGGTCAACACTTATCTGGGAGATAGCGCCGCCGGAGATAAGGTAGGCCCTGCTGTCGCCCACATTCACCACAAGGCACTGCCTGCCCTTTAAAAAGGCCGCCACAAGAGTTGTTCCCATGCCTGCACAGCTAGAATCCAGACTGCCCCTTTCAAAAACGCATTGATTTGCGTATTCAACCGCATCTGTGAGAATATTCTTAAGGGCTGCCTTTGATTTTTTTTCTGTTATAGAATCGGTGATTCTGGAAATAAAAGCATTCATGGCGATTTCACTGGCAAGGCCGCCGGCCTTTGCCCCGCCCATGCCGTCGCAAAGTGCAAGAACAGAAAATGAAGGCAGTGTGTTTTGAACAAAGCGCACACAGTCCTGATTTTCAGCTCTCACCTTACCAATGTCGCTTATGGTGTAGGCTTTCATTTGCTCCTCCAAATCGGCAAAGGCTTTAGCCTTCCTTTGCCGCCGTTCGTCTTAGCTGTCCGCAGGAGGCATTCACATCACCGCCTAAGCTGCGCCTGACAGTAACATTTACGCCTTTATCCTCCAGAATTTTCACAAATTGTTTAAGGTCATTAGGGCTTGAGGGTAAAAAGCTGCGCTCCTCAACCTTGTTTAAAGGGATAAGGTTAACGTGAGCAAAGGCATCTTTTGCCCTTTCAGCCAGAAGTCTTGCTTGCTCCGGACTGTCGTTTACACCGCTTATCATAGCGTATTCAAAGGAAATTCTTCTTCCCGTGCGCTCAAAATACGAGCGGCAGGCAGAAACAAGCTCATCTACTCCCCTGCCCCTGTTTGCGGGCATAAGACGGCTTCTCGTCTCGTCATCAGGAGCGTGTAGGGATATAGACAGTGTCAATTGTAAATTAAGTTCAGCCAGTTTGTCAAATTTTTCTGTTAAACCGCAGGTGGATAGAGAAATATGGCGCATACCTATGTTAAGGCCATGAGGATGATTTACAAGCTCCAGAAAGCGGATTACATTGTCAAAGTTATCTAAAGGCTCACCAATACCCATAAGGACGATATTTGTTATTTTCATGCCGGAGTCCAGCTGGGAGAACAAAACCTCGTCCAGCATTTCCGAAGGGCTTAAATCCCGAACAAGCCCCCCTATGGCAGAGGCACAAAAGGCACAGCCCTGACGGCAGCCCACCTGAGAGGATATGCAAACGGTGTTTCCATGCTTATAGCTCATGACAACCGTTTCGATGCAATTGCCGTCAGCCAGCCGCCAAAGATATTTTATAGTACCGTCCCTCTCCGAAACCTGCTTCCGTATGGCCTTGGGACAGCTTATAAAAAACCTTTCATCCAGTCCTTCCCTAAGGCTTTTTGGAAGGTCTGTCATTTCCTCAAAGTTTGAAACTCCCCTATGGAGCCAAGAAAATATTTGCTTCGCCCTGTATTTCGGCTGGGACATTTGGGAAAGCACTTGGGATATTTCCTCAGGCAGCAGGGATTTAATATCAGTTTTCATTGGATTTCCTCAGCTTGCATATGAAAAAGCCGTCTGTTCCGTGAATGTGCGGGTAAAGGCTAAGCATCCCGTTATGAGACTGCCCTATGGGTTCAGGCAGGATAAAATCCTCGGGGGAAAAGCTTGGATGAAGCTCCAAAAAGCGGGCTATAAGCCCTTCGTTTTCCTCCGGCAAGAGGGTGCAGGTAGAATAAAGCAGGCTGCCGCCTTTTTTAACACAGGGGGCAAGTCCCTTTAGTATAGATAACTGAAGCTCCGGCAGGTTTTTAAAACCTGCCGTATTTTTATAGCGAATATCAGGCTTTTTGCGTATAACACCAAGGCCCGAGCAAGGTACATCGGCAATAACAAGGTCAAAGCTCTCAAAAAAGCCTTCCTCCGGCTGGGCGGCATCCATAGTTTTTGTGGATATTATAGAAAGGCCCAGATGTTCGGCACCGGTTTTTATACGGGAGAGCTTATTTTTATGCAAATCACAGGAGATGATTTCTCCTTTGTCTTCCATCATCATAGCGGCGGCAAAGCTTTTTCCCCCAGGGGCGGCGCAGGCATCCAAAACCCTGTCTCCCGCTTTTGGGGCGGCGGCAAGGACAGAAAGCCGTGCCGCAGGGTCTTGAACGTAAAAAAGCCCTTCCCCATGGCCATAAAGCTCACCTATGCTGCCCGAATCGGAAATTTCAAGGCAATTAGGCAAAAAAGCGTGGCTGCGGCAGTTAATGCCGTCTTTAGCGAAAATATCACTTAACTCTTTCGAGCCTAATTTTGTAGTATTAAGCTGTACAAAAGTTGGTACGGGGTGTTGTTTGCACAAAGCAGCCCCTCGGTAAAATCAAAGTCAAAATGGGTCAGCAAAAGGCCCACAAGCTCCCGTGGGTGGCTGTATTTAACGGAGAGGTAAGAAGTTCCATCCTCTCTGGGGACTTCCGGCAGACTGTCACGCTGGGAGACAATTTTGCGCAAAAGGGCATTAACAAAGCCGGAAGCACGGGAAAGTGAGTTCTTTTTACACAGCTCCACACCTTCGCTTACAGCGGCATGAGGCGGTATCTTATCCATAAATAAAATTTGATAAACCGAAAGCCGCAGAATATCCCGAACCTTCGGTTCAATTTTACCCGACCTTCCGATGGAAAAGCTGTCGATATAAAAATCACAGAGGGCGGCATTTTGCAAAACTCCATAACAAAGCCTTGTGCAAAGGGCGCTGTCTTTTTCGGATAAGGCCGCTTCTTTAACAGCGCTTGCCAACAATGCATCGGAAAAAGCACCGTCACGGCGACAGCGACCTAAAATTTTAAGAGCGGTTTCTCTTGCAGTTTGTGGCATAAATCCTCCAAAGGTTGCTATTAAAAGCTCATAGGATTTCCGCAGAGATAGTCTCTGGCGGACATCTGTTTTCCGCAGCCGGCCTGAAGCCGTGTAATAAGAATGCTCTCGCCGTTTCCGCAGGCAACCTCAATCCCCAGCTTATTATCCGCATTTAAAACTGTGCCGGCGGCCTTGTCGGTTTTGTTGTCTGTATATTCAGCGCCATAAACCTTCATGCAGGTGCCGCAAAGCTCCGTCGTGGCAACAGGCCAAGGGTTTAGACCGCATATATGCTTTATAATTTCCCTCGGGGTTTTGCTCCAATCTATGGGGCTTTGCTCTTTAGAGAGCATGGGAGCAAAGCTTGCAAGGCTGTGGTCTTGAGGTGTGCGTGGAGCTGTGCCCGACTTAATATCCACTAGAGTTTTACATAAAAGCTCGGCACCCATAAGCTTAAGCCTTTGAAAAAGCTCACAGGAGGTTTCAAATTCGCCTATCTCCGTTTCGGAGGTATGGATAATATCGCCGCTGTCAAGCTCGCTGGCAATATACATTGAGGTTACGCCGGTGACCTTTTCGCCGTTTAAAACGGCCCATTGTATGGGGGCAGCCCCTCGGTATTTTGGCAAAAGGGAGCCATGAATATTTATTGAGCCAAAAGGTGGAACGGCCAAAATCTCGTCAGGTAAAATCCTTCCATAGGCCACAACCGCAACAATATCGGGCTTTAGTGACTCAAGCATTTCAAGGGCTTTTCCGTCACGCATTTTATCAGGTTGAAAAACAGGTATGTCATTTTCTAAAGCCAGCTCTTTTACAGGGCTGGAGCAAAGCTTCATACCTCGGTTTTTTGGTCTGTCAGGCTGGGTGAAAACACCGACTACGTTAAAGCCCCCGTCAATAAGGGCTGATAAGGAAGCGGCGGCAAAATCCGGCGTTCCCATAAAAACTATGCGCATAGGCAGAACTCTCCTTTCAAAAAGGGTTTTCGGGAGCTTGGATTAAAAGCTTTAAAGATTCTAATCTTCCCCTTCAGACTTAAGCTCATCAGGGTCAAGCATACGCTCAGCTCGCTCTGTAAAGAGGATGCCTTCAAGATGGTCAAGCTCATGGCAGAAACAGCGGGCGGTAAGCTGTTCACCTTCCACTGTGAAGCCTTTTCCAAACCTATCCTGAGCTTTTACAATTACCCTGTTCGGTCTTGTGACAAGGCCATACTGCCCAGGGACGGAAAGGCAGCCCTCTGGGCCATTTTGCTCCCCGTCAACTTCAATTATCTCGGGATTTATAAGCTCAATGATGTATTCCTCGCCATCTTCGGGAACATTGGTTTCCATAACCAGAACTACCCGCCGCAAAACTCCCACCTGAGGTGCGGCAAGACCCACACCGCCGGAGCTTTCAAGGGTATCCTTCATATCATCTATAAGAGTGTGAAGCCTGCGGTCAAATTCCGTTACCGGACGGCAGCGAGTTTCAAGGGTTTTATCGCCCTTTTTTATAATATTGCGAATAGCCATATTCTTCCTCCAATACTCAGTCCCAAAAGATAAAATAGGTCTGAAAGGTATGTATCACGAAACAGGGTTTATGTCACCAAAAACGGAGACTCCCTTAAATTCTTTTTTGGTGTTTAAATAGCAGATAAGGCCGGATATTTCCTCCCGAAGCTGCCTTGAGTCCTTGCAGTATACTGTCAATCGATAACGGAAGCGGTTGTTAACCTTAACAACCGAAAGGGGTGCAGGGCCTAAAACTCTTGCCCCAAAACCGGAAAGCCGACGGTGCAGTATGCCACGGGCAGAGCTTAAACATTGCAGAACAAGGTTCTCGTTTACACCGGTGGCAGTTATGGAAAAAAGGTCTGAAAAGGGCGGGCAAAACTGAAGCCTGCGCATTTCAAGCTCGGAAATATAGAAGCTGTCATAATCTTGTCCGGCGGCCTGTAAAATAACCTCGTTTTGGGGTGTGAAGGTCTGTATGACGGCCCTTCCGGTAAGCTGACCCCTTCCTGCCCGTCCAACCACCTGAGTGAGGATGGAAAAGGTTTTTTCAGAGGCTCTATAATCTCCGGAGTAAAGGGATTGGTCTGCGGAAATTACCCCAACGAGGGTGACATCGGGGTAATCCAACCCCTTTGTAACCATTTGTGTGCCTATCATAATGGGGATTTTTTCGTCACGAAAACGGCTTAAAACTGCCTCATGGGAACCGGCTCCCGAAACCGTATCCGTATCCATGCGGATAATGGCAGTATCCGGAAAAAGGCTTTTTAATTCATCCTCTATCATTTGGGTTCCTGCACCGGTAAAACGCAGGGTTCCGCCGCAGTCGGGGCAAAGTTCCCCCACAGGCTGGGAATGACCGCAGTAATGGCACATAAGGCGGCGGTTTGCCCCATGGTAGGTAAGGCTTACACTGCATTTAGGGCATTTGAAGGTAAAGCCGCATTCGGGGCAGTTAACAAGCTTGTTGGTTCCACGTCGGTTTAAAAATAAAATACTCTGCTGGCCGAGGGAAATATTTTTCCGAAGCTCCTCCTGCAAAAAAACGCTTAGGCTACCGCCGTTTTCATTTCGCAGTTCCCGCTTCATATCGATTATTTTAACTTCCGGCATGGCCATTTTGTTAAAACGCTGGGGAAGCTCAAAAAAATTATAGGTTCCCATTTGAGCCTTATATCGGCTTACAATATCAGGGGTTGCACTGCCCAAAACAAGGGCGGCATTGTTTTTGGCACAGCGGAATTTTGCCACATCACAGGCATGATAACGGGGGGAGTTTTCGGATTTATAGCTGTCCTCCTGCTCCTCGTCGATTATTATAAGCCCCAAGTTTTCCACAGGGGCAAAAACAGCGCTGCGGGTGCCTATAACAAGGCGGGCAATTCCGTTTTTTATGCGCTTATACTCGTCGTATCTTTCACCTACGGAAAGACTGCTGTGTAAAAGGGCAATTTCGTCCCCAAAATATGATGAAAAGGTGCCAAGCATCTGGGGTGTAAGGGAAATTTCCGGCACAAGGAGTATACATCCTCGGCCACTTTTTAAAACCTCGCTTATAAGGCGAATATACACAAGAGTCTTTCCACTGCCTGTAACTCCGTAAAGCAGAGAGGCGGAAGGCTCGTTTTTATTATAGAGCTGTAAAATGCCCTCAAAAGCTTTTTGCTGGTCGGGGCTTAAATCAGGCAGGGGCAGGCTCTCCCCTTCCCTGTATTCCGGACGGCGAAAAACCTCCCGTTGTTCAATGAAAATAAGCTCATCCTCTGCAAGGCGCTTAACAGACTGCATAGCGGCGCCGGTAAGGTAGCGGACATCCTGAAAACTCGCTCCGCCGAAATCCGCCAAAAGGGCTAAAACCGCAGCCTGAGACGGTGCGGAGCGGCGCTTTGCGGCGGAGGCTGCCATGGCCTCTTCGGAGGATACGTTTAAGAGAAGATAGTTTTGGGTTTTGTCTTTAACCCTTCTTGTACCCACAGGGTCATAAATAATAACACCCTTTTCCGCCAAAGAACGAAGGGCGGGGGCAGGGTCATCCTCGCCAAAAGAAAGCTCAACAGAGCGCAAATCGCAGCTTTGACCGTTTGCATACAAAACATCCAAAACGGCAAGCTGCTTTTTTGAGCGTCCTGCGGCCTTATATGCCTCATCTTTTGAGACACCCTCGGCTATGCGGCACACAGAGCTTAAATCATACCAAAGCCCCGCCGGCAGCATGGCTTTCACAGCCTCATACACTGTGCAGAAAAAGCGCTCTCGCATCCAGAGAGCAAGGCGAATAAGTTCATCGGAAAGGGCGGGAGTTTTGTCTAAAAGTGAGGATATGCACTTAAGCTTTTCAAAGCCGCTGTTTTTTGAAAGAGCGAGAACCAGACCCTCACATGGTCTGTTGCCCCTTGAAAAAGGCACAATTACCCTCATTCCAACGGAAATATCCTCTGTCATGCTTTCTGGGACGATATAGTCATAGGGCTTATCTATCCAATAGGTAGCGCCGGAAACAGCAATTTTAGCAATCAGCCTTTCCATGTTCCGGTCACCACCTTATAGCGGATAAGGCCGCTTTGTAAAATGTAAATCTAATAGGCAATGAAATCGTCGCCGCCATGTTCCTCCAAGCGGGGCACTGCCGTTAGTTTTCCCGTATAAACCTCATCAATAGCACTGGAAACGGGCTTTTTTTCCGGAGTGTTTTCGCTTTCTTCCGATAGAGAGGCAATCTCCCTTGCCCTACGTGCCACAAGGTTAACAAGAAGATAACGGCTTCCAACCTTATCCACTAAATCTGACATGGGGGGGTATAACATCATTATAAAGACACCTCATTTAAATATTTTTTCCGGTAAGACGCCCTGCATTTTTCGGCAGTTATGATGGCCTTCATCTCATTTGCCGCAGTATCGGGGTCGTCATTTATTACGATATAGTCGTACTTTTCAGCCATGGCATATTCCCTGCGGGCAGTTTCTATGCGTCTGGCAATCTTTTCCTCACTGTCTGTATTTCTTCCCCGCAGTCTTTTTTCAATCTGGGAAAAGTCCGAAGGGATTATAAAAATTAAAACAGCCTCCGGACACTTAAGCTTTATCTGGGCGGCACCCTGCACCTCCACATCGAAGATGACGCTTTTACCGGCTTCTATGTTTTCAAAGGCAGGGAGCTTCGGTGTTCCATAATAGTCGCCCACATATTGGGCATGCTCTAAAAGCTCGGCATTTTCTATCATCTTTTCAAAGAAGGCCCTGTCTACAAAGTGATAATCACGACCTTCAACCTCGCCCTTGCGGGGGGCTCTTGTAGTGGCGGATACGGAAAAGGCAACATCTGGGTCATCTTTCATAACCCTTGCTATCACAGTGCTTTTACCCGCGCCGGAAGGGCCTGAAACCACAATAAGCTTTCCTTTTTCAGTCATTATAGCCCTCCCCTCCCGATTCCGGCTCGTTTTTACCGCTCATTCTGCCTGCAACAGTTTCCGGCTGGATGGCAGAGAGGATAATATGCCCGCTATCCATTATAACAACGGCACGGGTTCTTCTGCCATAGGTGGCATCAACCAGCTGTCCCCTGTCACGAACGTCTTGGATTATTCTTTTTATAGGGGCGGATTCAGGGCTTACGATGGCAATTATTCTTGCGCTTG
>JAAYFX010000103.1 GCA_012728025.1 Clostridiales bacterium | reverse complement strand
GGGTCAGGCCGGTTTTATGCTTATAGGCGGCTATGTGTATGCCATGCTTACGGTTTATAGCGGCTCAAGAGACTCCGTTTATAAGTATTATGACAGCGCCATAAACTTTTCCTTGCAGGAGGTCTTTACCTTCGGCGGCGCCCTGCCGAATTCTGTGGGGCTTGTTCTCGGTGTCTTGGCCGCTTTGATTGCGGCGGGGCTTGCTGCGGCATTTTTCGCTTGGCTTATAGGAATGCCGGTTCTGCGTCTGAAAAGCGATTATCTTGCCATAGCAACCTTGGGTTTTGCGGAGATAATCCGTGCGATTTTCCAGTGGGATAAGCTTGGCCCTATTACAAACGGCTCAAACCTTCTTAAAAGCTACCCCACCTTTAATAATTTTAACATTGTAGGCCCCGACGGAAAAGTAATTGTCTACCTTTCCACCTTTGTACCCTTTCTTATCGTGGGGCTTTGTATCGCTGTAATTGTTATGCTTATAAACTCATCCTACGGGCGGGCCTTTAAAGCAATTCGTGAGGACGAGATTGCGGCGGAGGCAATGGGAATAAACCTTGCCCGCCATAAGATGATGTCTTTTATAATAAGCTCCTTTTTCGCCGGTGTTGGCGGCGCTTTGCTTGCCATGTTCCAAAACACCGTTGCGGCAACTCCCTTCAAATCTGCCATGACCTATGAAATATTACTTATCGTCGTAATCGGCGGCATTGGCTCTGTTACGGGAAGCTGCATTTCCTCCTTCCTATTTATAGCCGCCTCGGAATGGTGGCTTCGTGGCCTTGATAACGGCAAGTTCCTGTTTATAGAATCGCCCACAATTTTAAGAAGCGGCTTCCGCAAAGTGGTTTTTGCCGTTATTATAATGGCTGTGGTTCTCTTTTACAGACAGGGAATAATGGGCGATAAGGAATTTAGTGTTGAGAGAATTTCAAACCGTTTTAAGCGATGGTTCGGCCTGAAGAAAAAAGACAGGGCTGTTACCGCCGGAGAATCCGGAGGTGAGGGAAATGAATAATAAAATTATGAGCCTTTGCGACATAACCATGCAGTTTGGCGGTGTTGTCGCTGTGGACAATCTCTCTTTGGAAATTAATGAAGGGGAAATCGTTGCCCTCATTGGCCCTAACGGAGCGGGAAAAACAACGGCTTTTAACGTTATAACCGGTGTTTACGAGCCCACCAACGGAAACGTTTCCTTCCGTGGGAAAACCATGGTTGAAAACTATCCCAAGGGCAAGATGAAAAAACTTTACGCAGGTCAAAATAACGGGAAATATAAGCATTCAACCATTAAAACACCGGATAAAATAACGGCTTTGGGCATTGGACGAACCTTCCAGAATATTCGGCTTTTCCGTGACCTTACTGTTCTTGAAAATGTCATGATTGCAAAGCATCTGCATCTTAAGGCAGGGGTTTTCTCCGCCACCTTTCGTCTTAACAAAAGGGAAGAAGAAAAGCTTCGGGCGGACTCTATGGAGCTTTTGGAGCTTGTTGGCCTTGAGGGAGTCAAGGAGGACATCGCATCCTCTTTACCTTACGGAAAACAGCGCCGCCTTGAGATAGCTCGTGCTTTGGCAACGGAGCCGACACTGCTTTTGCTTGATGAACCGGCAGCTGGCATGAACCCGCAGGAAACCTTGGAGCTGTCGGAATTCATTGTGAAAATCAAGGAAAAGTTTGACCTATCTGTTTTAATGATAGAGCATCATATGGACCTTGTTATGTCCATAGCGGATAGAATTTATGTTTTGGATTTTGGAAAGCTTATTGCCTCCGGAACTCCGGAGCATATACAAAACGAGCAATGTGTCATAGACGCATATCTGGGGGTGAGCGAAGATGCTGAAGATTGAAAACCTGTGTGTTAACTATGGCGGAATCAAGGCAGTTCGAGGCATTTCCTTTGAAGTGAATGAAGGGGAAATTGTTACTCTGGTGGGCGCAAACGGTGCCGGTAAATCTACCACCTTGCGCACCATTGCAGGACTTGTTCCCGCCTCCGCCGGCAGGGTAACTTTTATGGGTGAAGATATAACGGGAGTAAAAACCCATGACATAGTTTCTCGGGGAATAACACTGGTTCCCGAGGGAAGACACGTATTTCCCGACCTTACAGTTTTGGAAAACCTCAAGATAGGCGCCTATTTGAGGAAGGATAAGCTGGACGAGGATATACGCTGGGTATACGATTTATTTCCCAGACTTCAGGAGCGCTCGTGGCAGCTTGCAGGAACTCTTTCCGGCGGTGAGCAGCAGATGCTTGCTGTTGGCAGGGCTCTTATGAGCAGACCGAAGCTTATGATGATGGACGAGCCTTCTTTGGGCCTTGCGCCCCTTATAGTTAAGGGCATATTTGACATTATTAAAGAAGTCAACAAGCAGGGTGTGACCATTCTCCTCATTGAGCAAAACGCTAATATGGCCCTGCATACGGCCGACACAGGCTATGTCCTTGAAACCGGAAAGATAACCTTGTCCGGTCAGGGAAAAGAACTTCTCAAAAACGAGGATGTTAAAAAAGCATATCTTGGAAAATAAGAAAAAACCTCTGTGGCTAAAAATAGCTCCGGAGGTTTTTTGACATTATTTATATTCTATCAAGTACTAAAAAGTGTGGTTTTATGCTCTAAGCAATCTTGTGATTAGGGGCAAAGAAAACCCACAAGCCATTCATATTACTAGGTTTGTGGGTTTTGGTGTTTGTCAGGTCAATTAAGCTGCCGCTTTTCGACTTATGGAAACAAAGTCCAGCGAAGGGGCCTTGGCAGAAAAAGATAAGCCGCAAAGCATAAATAAGCAAACGGCAAACGCCAAAGACGTTTGCCGTTTGTGTTGGAGCGCAGTGTACTCCGACATGGTGGAGACTAATGGGCTTGAACCATCGACCTCATGCGTGTGAAGCATGCGCTCTAGCCAGCTGAGCTAAGCCTCCAAAACAGAAATTGGGAAGCGCCTGCGCTTCCCAATTAAGTGGTGACCCGTACGGGACTCGAACCCATGTTACCGCCGTGAAAGGGCGGTGTCTTAACCACTTGACCAACGGGCCATATACTTGGGAGTGCCATGACACTCCCGTTTTTTGGTAGCGGCGACTGGATTTGAACCGGTGACACCCCGGGTATGAACCGAGTGCTCTAGCCAACTGAGCTACGCCGCCATGTATGTGATTTAACACATAATTTTCCGAACAGGCAAGGGCTATTATACTAGACAATCTGCTATGTGTCAATACCTTTATTCCGCTTTTTTCATGTTTTTTTAAAAGAATGCAATTCTTTATAAATAAAACAAATAAAGGCCCTTTTATATGACAAAATAGTGAAAAGCGACGGAAATGGTTATTTCCGCCGCTTTTCGGAAAAACAATGTTTATTTTTTTCTTGCCAAAACCTTTTCTATTCCGGCGAGTACGCCGTTTGCATCAACACCATACTTTTTGAGAAGGTCTTTATAAGGAGCGCTTTCCGTAAAGGTGTCCTGAATGCCGACAAACTCTGTGGGAACACCGGCTCCCCCATAGGCAAGAACTTCGGCAACAGCCCCGCCCAGTCCGCCGAATATATTGTGCTCTTCAGCAGTGACAATGGCTCCTGTTTCTTCTGCACAGCGCAAAATAAGCTCTTTATCTATGGGCTTTATGCTGTACATATCCACAACACGAACGGAAACACCTTTTTCTTCCATTACCTCTGCTGCTTCAATTGCCTTATGAACCAAAAGGCCACAGGCAATTACGGTGAGGTCTTTGCCCTCACGGACAATGGCTCCCTTTCCACATTCAAAAGCGGTATTTTCAGGGTAGAGGTCGGGATATACATCACGGGAGAGACGCAGATACATAGGGCCTACCTTTTCTACCGCGTATTTTGTGGCCCAGCGGGTAGAAGCGGCATCTGAGGGAACAATGACCGTCATGTTGGGCAGGCTTCGCATAACAGCAATGTCCTCAGTGGCATGGTGGGTGGCACCGTCAAAGGCGTCCGACATACCGCAGTAGGCACCTGCAAGCTTTACGTTAAGGTTGCCATAGCATATTTGTGCTCTGGTGGAGATAAGACCTAAGGTGGTTAGAAACACTGTGAAGGTGTTTACAAAGGGAATTTTGCCCGTAGTGGAAAGACCGGCGGCTGTTGCGACCATATTGCTTTCGGCTATGCCCATGTTGAAAAAGCGCTCTGGAAAAGCCTTTCCGAAGATGCCGCTCTTGGTGGAGCCGGACAAATCCGCATCCAGCACGACTATATCATTATTGTTTTCTGCAAGCTCTGCCAGAACAGAACCGTAAACATCTCTAATCGCTTTTGACATTAGGCTTCACCTCCAAGCTCTTTCATAGCTGTCGCAAGCTCTGCATCCGGAATTGCCTTGCCGTGCCATGCGGCCTTTCCTTCCATAAAGGAAACACCCTTGCCCTTTATGGTGTCTGCAATAATGACACTAGGGCCAACGGTATAGCTTTTTGCTGACCCAAAAGCATCATAAAGAGCATTTATATCGTGGCCGTCGCAGGTAATCACGTTCCAGCCGAAGGCAGAAAACTTTGAGGCCAAATCACCAAGGGGCATAATTTCATCTGTGGTACCATCTAACTGAACCTTATTGTAATCAACAACGGCGGTTAGGTTTGAAAGCCCAAACTTAGGAGCGGACATAGCCGCCTCCCAGACGACCCCCTCGTTGGTTTCACCATCACCGAGGATAGCATAAACTCTGGCCTTGCTGCCATTTAGGCGAAGGCCCATGGCCATGCCCTGAGCAGCAGAAAGACCCAGACCCAAAGGGCCTGAGGGCATTTCCACACCGGGGGTGTGGTTTGAGGGGTGGCCTTGAAGCAGGCTATCTATACGGCGCAGGCCGGACATACTATCTGCGGGCAGAAAACCCTTTTCTATAAGGTTTCTGTATAGCATGGGAGCGGCGTGTCCCTTGCTTAAAACAAGGCGGTCACGGTTGGGGTCGTCCGCCTTATCGGCGCTTATGTTCATAAGCTCCTGATACAAAAGTGTAAGAATTTCGCATACTGACAGAGAGCCGCCTGGATGTCCGGATTGAATGCTGTGAACGGCTTTCAGCACATCGATACGAAACATTCGGCAAAGGTCATTAAGCTCTGCGACTCGTTCTTGGCTAAGTGGCATTTTGTGTTCCTCCGTATTGTTTTTGCATAAAAGTGCCGGTAAGCTGCACCAGTGTAATGCCGATAAGACAATAACGAATACAGCTTGAACCCGAGATTTTCCTAGCCTGAAGTATATACCAATTATATGATTATTTCAAGGAAATATGGGGGTTTTGCTCAAAAACAATCAAGATACACCAAATATATAGGAAAGTTGTTTTGTTTTAATACAGCTTTTTACTCTCTCGTCTTTAAATAGTGTTATAATTGTGTCAAATTGTATCATTTTGTATTTTGCTCACTTGATAGCTAATGGCTCCTATGATATAATGTTCACAAGTGAATATTATATTTGATTGAAACGTATATGACTTTTATACTATATGGTTTTAAATACACACATAAGATGCCTCAAGGCTAATGGATAAATATATAATATACAAAACTTTTCGGCTACTCACGATACATTTGCCGAAAAATGATTTTTCCGCCGGCTTTTTAAATTTATGAAAGGAACGGTCTTAATGCGAAAGCTTGAAAATGTTGAAAAATGGCTGGAGCTGCATGAGGGAACAGCTTTAAAGGAAGCGCTGGACAAGGATGTTTTAAACTCATGGAAGCGAAGTGCGGCCTGCCATGTAGACCATATCTGGACCCTGCCCAAAGAGCTTAGCACTTCTGAAATGGAGAAGGCCAAAAAAACCTACCGCAGACTTACAATCTGCTCTGACTGGGCGGTTAATCACCTTATAGAAAACAGTATTGATGATGACATTCGTGTGCTGCTTTTTGGCAAGGACGGGGTTTTGCTGCGAATTTACGGCGCACCCACAGAGCCGGACTGGCTCTCCGAGTGGGGAATAACAGGCGGCACAAAATGGACAGAGGACATTGTGGGTGCAAACCCTTTTTCAGTGGGGAATAGGAAAAAGGCGTTTTTGGCAATGGAAGGCTCCCAATGCTATTGCCGCTTTCTTGTTGAAGGCTCATATTACTACGCTCCGATTTTTTTAAATGAGGGGGAGCTTTTCGGAAGTATAGTCATAGCTATTCCAGCGAATAAAAACCATCCTTTTCTGGGCGCTGTTGCAATGACCCTTGCCCGCATGATTGAGCTTGATATGTTTTTGTTCCACAGTATAGATATTTTTGTCAACGGTGACGAAGATTCCGGCTCTATATTCATGAGACAAAACAAGGATAGATACGAGGTTGTTATAATAAATGACCAAGTATTTAAGATATTGGGCCTTAATAAAACCGACTCTTACCACCTGACGCTGGACGAGCTTATTTTGCCCCTGCCGGATAACAGGGAATTTTGGGGAATTATTCAAAGCAAGAAAAGTGTTGATGACAAGCCTTTGCAGCTTGCAGTTAAAACCGGCAAGGCTTTTGTTAATATAAGCACCTCAACATATAAGGCCAACCAGTTTCATCCCGACGGCATTGCTATTTCTTTTTCTATAAATAGCAAGGCGGGAAAACTTGCTCCGAAATATACAGACAACAACGCAAGATTTACCTTTAACGACATCATAGGCGAAAACGAAGTTATGATGGAAACGGTAAAGCGCAGTAAAATAGCTGCTTTGTCAGACAGTAACATTCTTATTCAAGGGGAAAGCGGCGTCGGTAAGGATGTCTTTGCTCAGGCAATTCACAATGCCAGTAAGAGAGGGCATAAGCCCTTTGTGGCCATAAACTGCGCAGCTTTTTCAAAGGAGCTTATAGCCAGCGAGCTCTTCGGCTATGAAAGCGGTGCCTTTACCGGTGCAAAAAGAGAAGGCTCTGTGGGCAAATTTGAAATTGCCAACCATGGGACTCTCTTTCTCGACGAAATTGGAGATATGCCCATGGAAGTGCAGTCTGTTCTTCTGCGGGTGCTTGAAGAAAAGAATTTCCGTAAGGTTGGCGGAAACAGGCTTATTGAGGTGGATGTGCGCATCATAGCGGCAACCAACAAAAACCTGAAAGAGCTAATTGAGCAGAGACTTTTCCGTGAGGATTTATTCTACCGCCTAAGCGTTATACGAATAAACATTCCCCCCTTGAAAAACAGGGGAGGAGATGTTTTCCTTTTTGCAGAGTATTTCATAAAAAAGCTCTGCGCCCGTATGGGAAAACCAGACATAAGGCTTTCAAAAAGTGCCATGGAGTTTTTAGGCAGATATTCATGGCCGGGTAATATAAGAGAGCTTCAAAATCTGTTGGAGGGAATAGTCAGCACCCATGAGGAGAGCCTAATAAGCGATAAGGAAATCCACAATTATCTTGGTGATTATTTTATGGAAAGCACAGTTGAGGAGCAGCTACCCATGAGCATTCCCTTTGACATTTACGGCATGGACGAGAAGGAAAAGTTTGAGATGGCTTTGAAGAAGTGTCGGAACAACAAAACCAAGGCTGCCGAATATCTGGGTCTTTCCCGCAGCACCTTTTACAGAAGGATGCAGGAATTTGGCATGAACTAATAAAATAGGCCCCCAGCGGCTTTTGCAGAGGGTTAAATCTAAAATCAGAAAGGAAATAAGTATGGACAAGGTAAGAATATTTGAAATCAAAAAGAGCGTATTTGAGAACAATGAGTTGCAGGCTGATAAGTTGCGGGAAAGGCTTAAAAAAGAAAAGACCTGCCTTATGAACCTTATGTCCTCCCCCGGCTCTGGAAAGACAAGCACTGTTCTGCGCATAATCGAGAATATGCGTGATGAGTTCCGAATTGGTGTTATGGAAGCCGATATAGACTCTGCTGTTGACGCTGAAACCGTTGCCGCCACAGGTGTTAAGGCAATTCAGCTTCACACCGGAGGAATGTGCCATCTGGATGCCGGAATGACGGAAAGCGGCATTGACGCCATGGGTATCGAAGATGTTGACTTTGCCATTTTAGAGAATGTCGGAAACCTTGTTTGCCCCGCAGAGTTTGACACAGGTTCGTCCTTCGATATTATGCTTCTCTCTGTTCCCGAAGGGGACGACAAACCCCTTAAATACCCCCTAATGTTTTCGAAGGTTGCGGCTCTCGTCATAAACAAAATAGACGTAAAGCCCTATTTTAACTTTGACAGTGATGCTGTTAGAGAAAGGGTCACAAAGCTTAATCCCGAAATCAAGATATTTGAAATTTCAGCAAAAACCGGCGAGGGAGTCAAGGAGTTTACAGATTGGTTGGCTTCAAGAGTCCGTCAGTGGAACGCATAAAATAAATTATTTTAAGGGCAAAACCCTCTCAAAAATCTGGGAGGGCTTTGTCCTTATGTATTAAGGAGGAGAAAATGCAGTTTGACAGATTGTTTAGCCCTATAAACATACGGGGAATGGAGATAAAAAACCGTAGCCTTATGCCGGCCATACATTTACTATATAATATGGATGGTTATGCAAATGAAAGGTTTAATGAGTTTTACCGTCGGCGGGCAGAAGGCGGCGTAGGGCTTATTACCGTCGGCGGCTGTCGCTTTGACGAATACGGCGGCTCACCGGGGATGATGAGTTTGGAAAATGACAGCTTTATCTCCGGATACAAGGATTTTACCGAGCTTATACATAAAGAAGGGGCAAAGGTGGCGGTTCAGCTTTACCATGCGGGAGCCTATGCCCACCAGATAGCCAATGAGGGCAGGCAGGCCCTTGCGCCTTCCGCTGTTTTCAGTAAGTTTACAAAGGAAATGCCAAAGGAAGCAAGTATCGAGGAGATAGAAACTATTATCGAAAAAATGGCGGCGGCGGCGAAAAGGGCCAAGGAAGCCGGCTTTGACGCTGTTGAAATATCTGCTTCGGCAGGCTATCTCATTTGTCAATTTTTATCACCTAAAACCAATCTGCGCCTTGATGAATACGGCGGCTCTTGGGAAAACCGCACAAGGTTTGCAAGGCAGGCGGTTTCTGCTGTCCGCCGCTCAGTAGGGGAGGATTACCCCATTTTAATGCGCATTTCCGGAAACGACTTTGTCCCCGACTCAAACACAGGTGATGACGCTGTAAGCTTTGCAAGGCTTATGGAGCAGGCCGGAGTGGACATGATAAATGTCACCGGCGGCTGGCACGAAACAAGGGTTCCTCAGCTTACGGGTGACCTTCCCCGTGGGGGCTTTTCTTACCTTGCGGGAGCAGTTAAAAAGGCTGTTTCAATTCCTGTTGCCACAAGCAATCGTATAAATGACCCTGCCGAGGCGGAAAAAATTCTAGCCATCGGTGAGGCTGATATGGTAAGCCTTGGGCGAACTCTTATAGCAGACCCCGACTGGGTGAATAAGGCAAGGGATGCAGAAACTGACCTTATACGCCATTGTGTCGCCTGCAATCAGGGCTGTTTGGCGAAAACCTTTTTTGCCATGCCTGTGGAATGTCTTGTAAATGCCAAGGCCGGCAGGGAATATGAAAAAGACGGCGAAAAGTCCAAGACCGGAAAAAACATCCTTGTTGTGGGAGCAGGCCCTGCTGGCTGTGAGTTTGCCATACAGGCTTCCCAGAGAGGGCATTCTGTAACCTTGTGGGAAAAGTCCGATTGCATAGGCGGCCAGCTTAATCTTGCAGGCAAGGTTCCCTCAAAGCATGAGTTTTTGGAGCTTATTGAATATCACAAACATATGCTCACAAAAAGCGGAGTAAAGCTGTGCTTGGGTAAGGAAGCTGCAGCCGAAGAAATAAAGGAAATGTCCTTTGACCATGTGGTTGCAGCCACAGGAAGTACGCAAAAAAGTCTTGAGCTTCCGGAAGTTCAGGGGATAACGGTTTGCGGAGCCTTCGACATTTTAAGCGGCAGGGTAATTGCCGGAAAAAATGTGCTTATAATTGGAGGGGGAGCCGTTGGCTGTGAGAGCGCCGAGTTTATTGCCCGTGAGGCGGCTCTTTCGCCGGAGCAGGTTTATTTCCTGCTTTCCAGAAGGGCAGAGACTCCCGAGAAGGTTTTGGAGCTTATGGATAAATGCCAGCGGAAAATAAGCATTATTGATGCTGCAAAAATCGGCTCCGGTTTTGAGCAGGGGACAGCTTGGCCACTTTTAGATGAGCTTGACCGCTTAGGCGTGGAAAAGTATCCCTTTGCAAAGCTTTTAAACCTCTCTGAACAGGGTGCTTTAATTTCTGCCGTAAAACAGAAAAGCCGTGAGGAAAAGAGGAAAGAGCGAGAAAGCGGAATTAAGGTTCCTGAGGAAATATTGGAGCTTAAAATCCCCTGCGATACTATTGTTGTTTCCGTTGGCTCAAATCCGGAAACAGGGCTGTATGAAGAACTTAAAGCCCTTGGGGTCAGCACCTTTAATATAGGCGACAGCACAGGCACAGGCAAGGTCTCCGATGCCATAGAGCAGGCGGCAAAGCTTGCCGAAAGTTTGTAAGTTTTATATAAATCTCGGTTAGGCACTGATTATTTCCTGCCTGACCGAGATTTACATAGATTAGCTTATTGACAAGCAAAAGACGGGGATGTATAATAACTTTCGTGACTTTAATGGCTATAACTGCTGCTGTGGCTCAAAGGTAGAGCACATCACTCGTAATGATGGGGTTGTGAGTTCGATTCTCACCAGCAGCTCCAAAAGGAACCAATAAAGAACCAATCTATGTATTGGTTCTTTTATTTTTTGCATATATATGCTATCCTTCGCTTAAAAAGTGAGGATATAGTGTTTATTTATCGTTTTTTATAAGAGCGGCCTTAGGGGGATGTCTTTGTTTTGTATAAAATATCTCTTGCCGTAAATGCTTTTTTAGTATAAAATATCTCTTGGTACAAAGCGAAAGGGGAGCGAAGAGTTTTGGAAATGTATAAAGAGCATATTCTGGCGTCCCACTTAAGAGCCTGCGGACATTTTCTCTATTATCAGACAGGGGGAAAAACGGGGCAGCGGCGTATTCTTTTAACACTTTTAAAAAATGAGGGGCTAACTCAAAAGGAGCTTCAGGACATACTGGAAATAAGCTCTGGCGCTTTAAGTGAGATTCTTCAAAAAATGGAGGATGCATCTCTCATAGAGCGAGAAAAAAGCCCTGACGACAAACGTCAGGTTAGGCTTAGTCTTACAAGCGAGGGAAAAAGTACAGCTTTGCAGGCCAAAGAAAATTATATCCGAGTGCTTCAGCAGATGTTTGAGTGTTTAGATGAGGGCGAGAAGGCAAAGCTTGATGAAATTTTAGAAAAACTTGTTGAGCATTTAGATTTCCTAAAGGCCGACCCGTTTTTTGAAGCGGAGACGGGGGAAATTTCAGAATCATGCAGGGGTGAAGGGGAGTAAAACTATATAATGTGGAAAACTTTAATAAAAAGCTTGAGGGAATATAAAAAGCCCTCTATTTTAGCGCCAACTTTTGTGTCTTTGGAGGTGGTAATCGAGTGTATTATCCCCTTTATAATAGCCCGCCTTGTAAACCAGATAAGCGCCGGCTGCGAACTTAAGCTTATTTTGCAATATGGCTTGCTGCTTCTTGTGATGGCAAGCTTTTCATTGATGTTCGGTTGGCTTGCAGGCTCTGCCTGCGCCACAGCGGCAAGTGGCTTTGCCCGAAATCTCAGAAAAGATATGTTTTATAGTATACAATCATTTTCTTTTGAAAACATTGACCGCTTTTCATCTTCGTCCCTTGTGACAAGGCTTACAACTGACGTTACAAATGTGCAGAACGCCTATATGATGATTATTCGCACAGCTATAAGAAGTCCGCTGATGCTTATTTTTTCCATAGTTATGGCATTTATCATGGGAGGCAGGCTGGCTTTTATCTTCGTTGTAATGATACCTATACTTGCTGTGGGACTCTTCCTTATAATTCGCAAAGCCTTCCCCATATTCAAGAGGGTATTTCGCAAATACGATGCCTTAAATAACTCCGTTCAGGAGAATATTCAGGGAATACGTGTTGTAAAATCCTTTGTCCGTGAGGACTTTGAAAAGCAAAAATTTGAAAAAGCCGCTGAAGATTTGCGCCATGAGTTTACAAAGGCAGAGAAGATTTTGGCTTTAAATAGCCCCATTATGCAGTTTTGTCTGTATGTTAACATGGTGTTTATTTTGACCTTCGGCGCCTATACCATTGTCACAACCAATGGTCTTGATTTTAACGTGGGCCAGCTTTCCTCATTGATGGTATATAGTTTCCTAACCCTTATGAGCCTTATGATGCTGTCCATGGTGTTTGTGCTTATCACCATTGCGGATGAATCCGGACGGCGTATAGTGGAAGTCCTTCAGGAAGAAAGCACCCTTACAAATCCCGAAAATGCGGTAATGGAGGTTAAAGACGGCTCCATCGACTTTTCGGAGGTTAGCTTTCGCTATTCCGAAAAGGCCAAGCTTATGGTGCTTCGAGATGTAAACTTGCATATAGCCTCCGGAGAAACCATAGGTATTTTGGGCGGAACAGGGGCTTCAAAAACCTCCTTTGTCCAGCTTATTCCCCGTCTGTATGACGTTGCGGAAGGCTCTGTAAAGGTGGGGGGAATTGACGTGCGGGAATATGACCTTGACAGTCTGCGAAATCAGGTATCTATGGTGCTGCAAAACAACATTCTGTTCTCGGGAACCATTAAAGAAAACCTGCGCTGGGGCGACCCTTATGCCAGCGACGAGCAGCTTTTAGAAGCTTGTAAACTTGCTCAGGCGGATGACTTTATTATGAGCTTTCCCAAGGGCTATGACACATATATTGAGCAGGGAGGCACCAACGTTTCCGGTGGGCAAAAGCAGCGCCTATGTATTGCCCGCACCCTTTTAAAAAAGCCTAAAATCCTCATTTTAGATGACTCCACCAGTGCTGTGGACACAAAGACCGACGCAAATATCCGCAAGGCTTTAAGGGAATATATCCCCGAAACTACAAAGATTATTATTGCCCAGCGGGTGGCATCTGTGGAGGATGCAGACCGCATCATACTTTTGGATAAGGGTAAAATTGTGGCTGTGGGCAATCACGAGGAGCTTTTAAAATCAAACGAAATATATCGGGAGGTATACGATTCCCAGAATAAGGCGGGTGAGCAGCATGAATAGGAGTGAAATGGTAAAAAGGGGAACGCTTAAAAGACTTTTAAAAATGCTGTTTAAGTTTTACCCTGTGGCCCTTCCTCTGGTACTGCTGTGCATAGTATTTTCCGCGGCAGTTTCCTCCATACCCTCAGTTTTCATGCAAAATGTCATAGCGGTGCTTGAGGATAATCAGGGGGGCGGCTGGGCCGAAATAGGGCCTAAGATTTTCCGTCTGGTATCAATACTTGCAAGCCTTTATGTATTGGCGCTTATCTCATCCTTTATATACAACCGAGCCATGGCGGTTATTACCCAAGGTTCTCTTAAAAAAATGCGTGAGAGCCTGTTTGAAAAGATGCAGGAGCTTCCTATTAGCTATTTTGACACCAATTCCCATGGCGACATTATGAGCTATTATACAAATGACATTGATACCTTAAGGCAGATTATTTCCCAGAGTATGCCAAACCTTCTTATTTCAGCAGTGACCATTTTAACACTTTTGAGCATCATGCTTTATTTCAGCATATGGATGACAATTGTTGTCTTAAGCGGCATGGCAGTTATGGTGTTTGTTGTTAAAAAGCTTGGAGGTAATTCCGCAAAATATTTTCTGCGTCAGCAGCACTCTATCGGGAAAACAGAGGGCTTTGTTCAGGAAATGATAAATGGTCAAAAGGTTATCAAGGTGTTCAGCCATGAGCAACAGGTGAAGACAGATTTTGACGCCATAAACGACGAGCTGTTTCGAGACTCCGAGCAGGCTAATAAATTTGCAAATATTCTTCCGCCCATTGTAATGAATATCGGAAACCTTATTTACGTTACGGTGGCAGTGGCGGGGGGAATATTCCTCCTGACAAATGCAAGCAATTTCAGCATTTCCGGCCTTGCTTTCAGCATCAGCGTTGTGGTTCCCTTTTTGAATATAACACGGCAATTTTCAGGAAATATAAATCAGGTATCCATGCAGATAAACGCTGTGATTATGGGACTTGCGGGGGCAGACCGTGTTTTTAAAATGCTGGATGAAAAGGCAGAGGAGGACGAAGGGGTCATAAGCCTTGTAAACGTCAGGGAAGATGGCGGCGAAATCACAGAATGTGCCGACCGCACAGGTCATTGGGCATGGAAGGAGCCTTTGGCTGATGGGAGGGCACGATATACCCGACTTGAGGGCGATGTGCGTTTGCAAAATGTGGACTTTTCTTATGAGAAGGATAAGCCGGTGCTTCGGGACATCAGCCTATTTGCAGAACCGGGGCAGAAGCTTGCCTTTGTGGGCGCAACCGGTGCGGGTAAAACCACGATAACCAATCTTTTAAACCGTTTTTATGATATTTCCGAGGGCACAATCTGTTATGACGGCATTGATATTAATAAAATAAGAAAACCGGATTTGCGGCGGGCCATAGGCATGGTGCTTCAAGATACAAACCTGTTTACAGGTAGTGTTATGGAGAATATCCGTTATGGAAGGCTTGACGCCACAGATGCCGAGTGCGAGGCGGCGGCAAAGCTTGCCGGCGCTCATGATTTTATCATAAGGCTTCCCGAGGGCTATGAAACCATGCTTTCCGGTAATGGCGGAAACCTATCTCAAGGACAGCGTCAGCTTATCGCCATTGCAAGGGCGGCAGTGGCCGACCCGCCGGTTATGGTTCTTGACGAGGCCACATCATCCATCGATACCAGAACAGAAGCCATAGTACAAAGGGGTATGGATGCTCTGATGAAGGGGCGGACAGTTTTTGTAATTGCCCATCGTCTTTCAACTGTGCAAAACTCTGATGTTATCATGGTGCTTGAGCATGGCGAAATCATAGAGCGAGGCAGCCACGAGCGCCTGATTGAGGAAAACGGCAGATATTATCAGCTTTATACCGGCGCTTTTGAACTGGAATAATATTAAAAACAGGGGGCTGTCTTTGCAAAAGGCAGCCCTCTTTTTTGCTAGTAAAGGGTCAGGTTTTGCTGAAGCTTTGGGTTTCTGTAACAAAAAAGGAGAAATAATAATGTGAAAATATTAAATAATAAGCAGGAAATAAAACATATACCTATTGACAAGGTGGGTAATGCGTGGTATATTTATATCAACCTATCATATAGGTGGGTTATACTTGAATAAAGGCGATTTTCAGGTATTTTAGGAAAAATAAAAACGGCGGCCGTAAAAGGCAACGCCGATAAAACTGTATTCAATTTGGAGAGTGATTTTATGAAAGTTTATGCAGATAATGCCGCTACAACCCCTATGAGTAAAACCGCTATAAACGAAATGTTATACCATGTTGAAAATACCTATGGCAACCCTTCAAGCCTTCACGCTGCTGGGCAGCAGGCGGCCATGGCACTTTTAAAGGCCAGACAGACCATAGCGGAATATCTTGGCTGTGAACCGAAGGAAATAATTTTTACCTCCGGCGGCAGCGAGGCGGACAATCAGGCCATAATCTCCGCCGCCAAACTGGGCGAACGGAAAAAGAAGAAGCACATTATCTCCACAGCCTTCGAGCATCATGCAGTTTTGCACACACTGAAAAGGCTGGAGAAGGAAGGCTTTGAGGTTACTTATTTAGACGTCCATGAAAATGGGCTTATAAGTGCCGAGCAGGTTGAAAAGGCCATTCGACCCGACACCTGTCTTGTAACTATAATGTATGCCAATAACGAAATCGGAACCATCCAGCCCATAGGGGAAATCGGTGCAATATGCAAGGAAAAAAAGGTTCTTTTCCACACTGACGCTGTTCAGGCGGCGGGGCATCTGCACATAAATGTAAGGGAGCAGAACATAGACCTTATGTCCATTTCGGCGCACAAGTTCCATGGGCCTAAGGGTGTTGGCGCTCTTTACGCAAGAAAGGGCGTTATACTGACAAACCTTATTGAAGGCGGCGCTCAGGAAAGAGGTAAGCGGGCGGGAACCGAGAATATACCGGCCATTATGTCAATGGCGGCGGCATTTAAGGAAGCCTGCGATAATATCGACGAAAATGCCGAGAAGGTTCTGAAAATGCGTAACAGGCTAATTGATGGGCTTTCCGAAATACCCCACAGTATCCTAAACGGTGACCGTGAAAAGCGCCTTGCTGGAAACTTTAGTATGTGCTTTGAGGGGATAGAAGGGGAATCGATGTTGCTGTATCTGGACATGGAAGGTGTTTGCGCTTCCTCAGGTTCTGCCTGCACCTCGGGCTCCCTTGACCCCAGCCATGTTCTTTTGGCAATTGGCAGACCCCACGAGATTGCCCATGGTTCTTTAAGGCTTTCCCTTAGCGAATATAATACAGATGAAGAAATAGACCATATTTTGAAAGCTGTTCCCGAAGTTGTTAACCGCCTTAGAAATATGTCCCCTGTTTGGAGGGACTTAAAGGAAGGAAGAAAAGAATATGTTATACAGTGAAAAGGTAATGGACCATTTCAGAAATCCCCGCAATGTGGGCATTATTGAAAATGCTGACGGCGTTGGCGAAGTTGGAAACGCAAAGTGCGGAGATATAATGAAAATTTATCTTAAAATAGAAGAAGATGTAATAACAGATGTTAAGTTTGAAACCTTTGGCTGCGGCTCTGCAATTGCCTCAAGCTCCATGGCAACTGAAATGATTATGGGAAAGCCTGTGTCAGAGGCTCTTACCCTAAGCAACAAGGCTGTGGCCGAGGCTCTTGACGGGTTGCCCCCTGTTAAGATGCATTGCAGCGTTTTGGCGGAGGAGGCTGTGAAGGTTGCCGTCAGGGATTATTACGACAAAAACGGCATTGAATATGACGCAAGCCTATTCCCTAACTGCGAATCCTGTGACCACTGCAGCCTCTAAAAGTATAAAGCCAATACTCGTCACCTTCAGCTTATCAAACGAATTGGCTGTATATACCTTTTGTATGGAGGCGGGGGGCTAATACATGGAGGTCGATTATTATGATAATTTCAACAAAGGGGCGCTATGCCCTTAGGGTTATGCTGGATTTGGCGCAAAGCAATTCAGACTCATACACACCTCTTAAGGAAATTGCGGAGCGGCAGAAAATATCGCAAAAATATCTTGAGAGCATTATGACGGTACTTTCAAAGGCCGGTTTCCTTGACGCACTACACGGAAAGGGCGGGGGATACAGACTGAACCGTCCTCCGGAGGATTACACAGTAGGCAGCATCTTAAAACTTGCCGAGGGAACCCTCTCGCCGGTTGCCTGCCTTGACGGGGGAAAAAATTGTGAACGTTCCGCTGACTGCCGCAGTCTGCCAATGTGGATAGAGCTTGATAAAATGATAGATGATTATTTTGAATCAATCACAGTGGCGGACCTACTTAAAAATGAGTGCGCAGACTTTGAAAGCCTGCCGCCACAGGACAACATATAAAAAACCCACCTGCCTTAAGTTAAAACTTAAGGCAGGTGGGTTTTTTTAAGCAGTATGACTGCGCAAGTATTCTTTAACAATTCTGTATTGAGTGGGTAAAAGATGAATCCCGTCCGAACTTCCTCCGGAAACTGGCAGGAAACCATCACTGTCTGCAAGAAGGTCAAAGACGTTTAGATAATATGCTTTTTTCTCACTGCAAAGTTGTTTTATAAGCTTATTGTAACTTATGGAATTATCACGGTTTACATCACTGCGGTTTTCAGAACAGCTTTTTGTAACCGGACTTAAGGAGATTAAATATATGACAGAGTTTGGCTGTTCACAGCGGACAAGCTCAAAAAGGGTTTTAAGGTTTGAATAAAAGCTTTGCTGGTGATAGTCAGCCGAGCCGATTTCGTTTACACCAAGCATAATGTAAATCTTGCCATAGCTTTTTTGAGACAGTGCCTGCTGGAGGGTGCCGATGGAAGTTTCCTTACCCTCATCATCTTTAATCGGTGTAGTAAGCTTAAACTTATCGTGAGTCAAAATCGTTTGGGCGGAGGCTCCGTTAAAGGCGTAGAAGTCTGCGCTGGGAAGGGAGAAATAGCTTTCCATTCCAACTACAAGGGAGTGGCCGATAAAGCAGGCGTCGGAAAAATATCCGTCACCGGCATCGGCTTTTTGGGGAACCTCGGTTCCGAAAATATAGTTGCCTGCGGAATCTGTCGAAGGCTCACTGACGGGCTTATATGAAATAGCATCTATAAAGCGCATCAGCATGGCAGACACTTCGGCACGGTTTGCCCCATTAGAGGGGCGGAAGGTGTTATCCTCATAGCCGTTTATAACTCCACAGCGCTGGAGGGCTGAAACAGCGGCGGTGTAGGAGGGGCTTATGCGGGAAGCATCACTAAAGCTTTGGGCGGGAAGACTGGGTGTTAGCTTGTAGTTTTTGTATGCGGCGTAATTATAAAGCATCGAGCAAATTTCCTCACGGGTAATATTCCGATTTGGGGAGAAGGTGCCGACTCCGGTTCCGGATGCGATGGAGGCAGAGACTGCCCATTGGACATAGGCGCTGTAATAGGCATTATCAGGAACATCTGAAAAGCTGTTTTCCACGATTTTCATTAAATCATCTCTTATGTAGCCGTTGATACCATTATAAATAACTTGAAACCAAGTATAGTCAGGATTTTGTCGGTCGGGTATAGAGGATTGCAAAACATCAAGTCGGGTGTTCAGTGGAACAACAGCCAAAACTGATATGCCACTGGAAGTGGATGGTGCAGAACGAAGCCTAACGTCGGACTTTATTGTTATACCCTGCTGATAGCCTGAAGAAGCAGCAACACCGGCGTAGCGACCCAAAACAGTGACAAACATTCCCCTTGTCATTCCCTCTGAAGGGGAGAAGGTATTGGAGCTTGTCCCATTAAACATTCCCTTTCCTATGACAAAATCCACAGAGCTGTAATACCAGCTTTGGGGAGATACATCAGAAAAGTCATTTACAGATATAGCTGCTGCCGGCATATGCACAGAAGCCAGAACCATAAAAAAACTTAGCAAACAAAAGGCGAGCTTTTTCAAGAAAACACCTCTTTTCTTAATAGGGAAAGGATAACAAAGGGGTAGATGTTTGTCAAGCTATATGGAAGGGAAGAGAAGTGCGGTGCAGATGTTGCACCGCAAAACAATAGGAAGGTGCGTAAAATGAACAACAAGAACCCAAGTGTGCAGAAAATGGACTAGCAGTCAAGGGTGGCAGAGAGCATATCGTCCATATCGTAAAGGCCAGCAGCTGTAATCTGACTCATGTATTCAGCGGCGGCAACAGCACCGGAAGCAAATACATTTCTTGAATAGGCAGAGTGTTTCAGTTCGATTACCTCATCGTTTCCTGCAAATATAACCTCATGCTCTCCTACGATTGAGCCGCCCCGCACAGCTGAAATGCCTATTTCCTTTGCGCCACGTTTCTGCCTTACGCTTTGCCGCTCATATACATATTCAGGCTCATAGGGCAGGGAGGTGGAAAGAGCATCCGCCAGCATTAAAGCTGTGCCGCTGGGGGAGTCAATTTTGTTCTTGTGATGTCTTTCCACTATCTCAACGTCAAAGTCTACACCTAAAACAGAGGCGGCCTTCTTAGCTAAAGACATAAGAAGATTTATTCCCAAGGACATATTGCCAGATTTAAATATAGGGATGGATTCCGATGCCCTCTCTATGTGCGACAATTGCTCACCCGAATAGCCAGTGGTACAAAGAATGCACGAAGTTTTGAGGGCTGTGCAGTAAGCGAGCAAGTTCTCCAAGGAATTCGGATTAGAAAAATCGATAATTACATCTGCCTCCCCTGAAAACTCCATTGGGTCGGCATACACCGGATAGTCACGAAGCTTCTCTGCTTTGGTATCAAAACCGGCGACTATTTTTAAATTCTCTTTTTCTTCGCATATATCGCTTACGGCCTGTCCCATCCTTCCGTTACAGCCGGAAATAATTACTTTTATCATGTGTTTCCTCCACTTTATAGTTTCTTTTTGTGAAAAAGGGGCGATTTTAAGTATCGCCCCTTTGTGGTTTTGTTATTTAAGTTTTAATCCTGCATCCAGCAAGCTTTTTTTAAGTTTTTCAAGGTTATCGGGAGCCATTTCATATAAGGGGAGACGGAGATTTCCCACATCCATTCCCATAAGATTCATGGCGGTTTTTATCGGAATGGGGTTAACCTCTATGAAAAGCTTGGTGAACAAATCAGCATATTTGAAGTAAAGCTCCGTAGCTGCTTTAAAATCCCCTTCGGTGCAAAGTCTGCACAACTTAGAGATAGCATCCGGTACAATATTGGATGCCACTGATATTACACCCAAAGCCCCCATAGACATCATGGGAATTGTGTTATCATCGTTTCCGCTCCAGATAAATAGGTCGTCTCCGCAGGCAGCCCGTGTCTGGGAAAACAGTGCAAGGTCGCCAGAGGCTTCCTTAATGCCGTTTATATTGGGATGCTTTGATAAAGTTTTGTACGTTTCAACGCTTATACCTATGCCAGTTCTTGAGGGGACATTATATAATATCATAGGTACATCAACCCTGTCGGCAACTGTTGAAAAGTGCTGAACAAGGCCTCGCTGTGAGGTTTTGTTGTAATAGGGGGTGACCATTAAAATGCCGTCAACTCCGGATTTTTTCGCACTTTCTGCAAGACGAACGCTGGTCATTGTGTCGTTACTGCCCACACCGGCGACAATTTTCATCCGTCCTGCGTTTTTCTTAACGCAAAATTCAACAAACTCCTCATGCTCTCCTATGGGTTGGGTGGCGTTTTCGCCGGTTGTTCCGCAGACGATGAGGGCGGAGATACCCCCTTCATATTGCATATCGATTATTTCCGCTGCCTTGTCGTAATTAATTTCATTTCCTTTAAAAGGGGTTACTATCGCAGTGGCCGCTCCGGTGAAAATAGGTGTTTTCATCCCTGTGCTCCTCCTTAATTAGATGCTTCGATGTAGCCCTCTGCACAAAGTAGCTCTGCAAGCTCCACAGCTCCGGCGGCAGCGCCACGCAGGGTGTTGTGTGATAGGCAAACAAATTTGAAATCGTACTGTGAGTCCTCACGAAGGCGGCCTATGGAAACTGCCATGCCGTTTTCAAGACCCCTGTCAAGCTTTGTTTGAGGACGGTTATCCTCTGTGAAATAATGTAAAAACTGCTTTGGGGCGGTAGGCAAAGAAAGCTCTTGGGGCCGTCCCTTATAGTTTTTCCAGCGGTCTAGGATTTCTTCCTTGGAGGGCTTTTTTTCAAAGTCTACAAAAACTGCCGCCAGATGCCCGTCAGTGCAGGCCACACGAATACACTGGGAGCTTATGTTGGGGGTTTTGGCGGCTTCGATCAGGCCGTTTTCCACCTTGCCCCAAATTTTCATAGGCTCACGCTCGGACTTTTCTTCCTCTCCACTGATATATGGAATGCAGTTGTCTTTCATTTCCGGCCAGCTCTCAAAGGTTTTTCCAGCGCCGGAGATTGCCTGATAAGTGCAGGCAAGAACGTTTTTAAGGCCGAATTCCTCACGCAGGGGATGGAGGGCTGGAACATAGCTTTGAATGGAGCAGTTTGATTTTGTTGCTATAAAGCCGTGCTTTGTGCCAAGGCGTTTTCGCTGATTTTCAATAACGGCGGTGTGCTCTGGGTTTATTTCGGGAATTATCATAGGAACATCGGCCGTCCAGCGGTTTGCGCTGTTATTTGAAACCACGGGACATTCCTTTTTGGCATAAGCTTCTTCAAGGGCGATTGTATCATCTTTTTTCATGTCAACCGCCGAAAATATGAAATCTACGGCAGAGACAATTTCATCTATGTCGGCAGAGGCATCTTTGACTATTATAGACTTTACTTCTTCCGGAATAGGCTCATCCATGGCCCAGCGGCCGGAAACTGCCTCCTTATAGGTTTTACCGGCGCTTTTCGGGCTTGCGGCAATCTCTGTCAGCTCAAACCATGGGTGGGACGCAATTAGACAGACATACCTTTGACCGACCATTCCGGTGGCTCCGACTATTCCAACCTTATACTTTTTCATACCGCTACTTCCTTCCTGACAGCGCTGTAAAATACTATTCACGGCTTCGTGAAATAATGCAAATGGGAAAATTCATACTAATGCTTGTAATTATAGTGGGTTTTGTAATATAATGTCCGATATGAACGTTACCCAGACCTGATGGCACCTACCACAAAGACATTATATACGCCTGTGATGCAATGAGAATGAGAAAAACAACTGTGTATTATAAATGTATTATGAAAAATCCTACCACAGCGGCGGAGTGCTGTCAATAAATGCTTGCAATGAATATAAGCTTAAGTTGCAAAACTTTTTTGTCACATTAGCGAAAGGAAAAATATATGAAGCGGCTTTTATACAGAATAGTTGTACTTAGTTTGGTTTTTTGTCTGGCTCTCGGAGGGGCGGGAGGGGTTTTTGCGGCGGGAAATGTGTATGTTAACGATTCGCAAAACACCCTTACCGGAGATGTAAACTCGGCCTATGTTATAGGCGGCTCAGGAGAGACGGGGCTTGCTGGCGACTCTTATGCCATAACCGGAAGCGGAGTTTTAAAAGTTGGCGAGTCGGTCATTCCTTCCGTACCTGACCCTGGGGAGGAGGGGACTTCTGTAAGCCTTAGTACCAACACTGTGCGAGTTGGACTGTACTACTATTACAGTGGCTCCAGAGATACGGCACTGACCTCGGCAAACCTTGAAAATAAGGTGGGCAGCGGCTATAAATTCGGTTATTATGATTCTAATCGTGTATTCCACGAAACCGGCAGCACCACCGAAACCAAAATCACCATGAGTCCCAAGGGAGACGGACGGGGAGTGTCGGTAGCCAAAACGGGTACAAGCACTGTTTTATATGAACACACAAATCAGTCAGCAAACCTTGCTGTGCGGCCTGTTTCAAGCTCGGGCAAGGCTGAAACTTGGTTTAAAGGAAATACATATTACGGAGATTTTGAATATTACCGTTATGTGTCGTCGAAGCTCACGGTTATAAATGTTTTGGATATTGAGGACTATGTCAAAGGGGTTGTGCCAATAGAGATGTCGCCCTCATGGCCCATAGAAGCCTTAAAGGCTCAGGCTCTTTGTGCAAGAACATATTTTGCAAGGTCTATCAATAGTTATTCCAAATACGGCTTTGACGTTACGGCAGACACATATTGTCAGGCCTATCTTGGAACAGCCAGAGCAACTGCTAACAGTGATGCTGCCGTTGATGCCACAGCCGGAAAGTATGTTACATATAAAGGCGAACTCTGCACCACCTTTTATTTTTCATCAGGCGGGGGAGCAACGGAAAGCAGTGAAAACATTTTTGTTGCGGCTCTGCCCTACTGCAGGGGAAAGCTTGACCCTTATGAAGAAGCTTTAGAGAGCTTTCCTTACAAAACGTGGAAATATGAGTTTAAAACTAGCCAGCTTTTGTCTAAGCTTAAATCCTATGGTTTAGCGGATATTGCTTCCTTTGAGCCTACATATTCTCCAACAGGAAACATGATAGAGCTTGTATTTACTGACTCCAACGGCAAAAAGGCGACTATCACAAAATCTAGCTGCTATTCAACCTTGGGACTGCCCAGTATCAATTATACAATAAAAAGGTCTGACACGAACCCCGACCTATACATATTTGAAGGCGGCGGTTGGGGGCATAGTGTTGGCATGAGCCAGTGGGGAGCCTATTCAATGGCTAAAAACTTCGGCATGAACTACCGCCAGATTATAAGCTTTTATTTCACCGGCGTGGATATTTCCACCGGCAGACTAAAGTAAACGAGATTTTTTAATGAAAACATCAGATTTTAATTACGAGCTTCCGGAGGAGCTTATAGCCCAGACTCCCCTTGAAAAGCGGGATGCCTCAAGGCTTATGGGCCTTGATAAAGAAAGCGGCGAAATCTCCCACAGGCATTTTTATGACCTGCCGAATTATCTAAAAGCGGGGGACTGCCTTGCGCTTAACGACTCAAGGGTTCTTCCGGCAAGGCTTATAGGTCGGCGTGAGTCCGGCGGTGCTGTTGAAGTGGTTTTGCTGAAGGATAGGGGCGGCGGCCTTTGGGAGTGCCTTAGTCGTCCGGGGAAAAAGACAAAACCGGAGACAAAGCTCATTTTCGGTGAAGATGAGCTTCATGCCACAGTTGAAGCCTCCTGTGAGGGAGGGAACAAACTCATAAGGTTCCAGTATGAGGGCATTTTCCTTGAGGTGCTTGAGCGCCTTGGGAAAATGCCCCTGCCGCCGTATATCACAGCAGAGCTTGAGGATGCCGAGCGTTATCAAACTGTTTATTCCCGCCAGTCGGGTTCGGCGGCGGCTCCCACAGCAGGGCTTCATTTTACAAAGGAGCTTTTAGATAAAATCAAAAGCAGGGGAGTTTCCCTTTGCTATGTGACCCTCCATGTGGGGCTTGGTACTTTTCGTCCTGTGAAGTGCGAAAGCTTGGAAAACCATGAAATGCACTCGGAGTTTTGCCTTGTACCCGAGGAGACGGCAAGGCTTGTGACGGAAACGAAAAAGGCAAAAGGCCGTGTTATAGCTGTTGGGACAACCTCTTGCCGTGTTCTGGAAAGCTTCACCAAAGAGGACGGTAGCTTGCCGGCTATTTCAGGCTGGACGGATATTTTCATATATCCCGATTATAAATTTAAATGTATAGATGCTCTACTCACGAATTTTCATCTGCCTGAAAGCACCCTTATAATGCTGGTTTCGGCTCTTGCGGGAAGGGAAAATGTGCTTGGGGCTTATGAGGAAGCGGTGAGACAGAGGTATAGGTTCTTTTCCTTTGGAGACGCTATGTTTATCGGAGATACAAAAACAAGGCAGGAGGAAGATATTGTTTAAACTGCTTAAAACAGAAGGCTTTGCAAGGCGGGGGGAATTTACCTGCGCTCATGGCAAGGTGCAAACACCGGTTTTCATGAATGTGGGAACACAGGGAGTCATAAAAGGCGGAGTTTCCGCACCGGAGCTTTCCGCTCTCGGTTGTCAAATTGAGCTTTCAAACACCTACCATCTCCATGTAAGACCTGGGGACGAGCTTATAAAACGGCAGGGAGGACTGCACAAATTCATAAACTGGGATGGCCCTATCCTTACAGACAGCGGCGGATTTCAGATTTTTTCTCTGGCCAAGCTGCGAAAAATAAAAGAGGAAGGGGTTTACTTTTCCTCCCACGTAGACGGGAAAAAAATATTCATGGGGCCGGAGGAAAGTATGCTTATCCAGTCGAACCTCGGTTCAGATATTGCAATGGCCTTTGACGAATGTGTGGAAATACCCTCACCTTATGAATATGTGGATGCCTCCTGCGAGCGAACCTTTCGCTGGCTTTCACGCTGTAAGGCAGAACTTGACAGGCTAAATGCCCTTGAAGAAACGATTAATCCTCAGCAGATGCTTTTCGGCATAAATCAAGGGGCGACCTTTCCTGACCTGCGTGTGCGCCATATGAAGCAGATTGCCCAGCTTGATTTGGCGGGCTATGCCATCGGCGGTCTTGCGGTGGGGGAGAGCCACAAGGAAATGTATGATACCATAGAAATAGTTCAGGAGCATATGCCGAAAGATAAGCCCCGCTATCTTATGGGGGTTGGAACACCTTCGAATATTATTGAAGCTGTTTACAGGGGGATAGACTTTTTTGACTGCGTTATGCCCTCACGAAACGGCAGGCATGGGCACTTTTTCACTTGGGATGGGGTTTTGAACATCAATAACGCCAAATACGCCGAGGACGACGGGCCCATAGATTCTGCCTGCGGCTGTCCAGTCTGCCAAAACCATTCAAGAGCATATGTACGGCATTTATTTAAGGCGGGAGAAGTTTTGGCAATGCGCTTCGGAGCCATACACAATCTGCATTTTTACAACGAGCTTATGGAAAGAATAAGGCGAGAGCTGGACTTAGGAAACTTTGAAGCTTTCCGTAATGAGTTTTCTGTAAAACTTGCGGAAAGAACATAGCCTTAAACTTTTAAAACAGCTCTTTTACACATTGGTATAAAATGCTTGCATTTAAAAAGCTTGCAATATATAATCAGATGGTAATATTTTAGGAGGTTTATTAAATGAACTATAACACAGGCAAGAGAATAATCTCTGCGGTTTGCATTGCCCTTGTGCTTTGCTTTTCCTTTGCCGGCTGCACTATGACGGGTGGTGCCGGAGCGGGTGACGCAGCGGGAGCGGGACAAAGTATGCAGATGATTTTATCTATCGTTGTATTATTTGCAGTGTTTTACTTTTTCATGATTCGCCCCGAGAAAAAGCGCAAAAAGCAGGCGGAAGAACTGCGCAGCTCTCTTTCAACAGGTGAAAAGATTGTTACAATTGGCGGCATGATGGGAACCATTGTCAATGTGACAGACGAAAGCATCACCTTTGAAACAGGGGAGGACCGTGTCCGCATAGAGGTCGCAAAATGGGCAGTCTCCAAAAAGACAAAGTAAAAACCTTGATTTAAAACAACGTGGACCAATTGTTGTCATCTAAATATTCCCTGCCGAATAAGCTATACAAGGCTTATCCGGCGGGGATTTTTTTATGAAGATTTATAGGCAAAAGATTTAAACTCCTACATATCTTAAATATAGCGGCTTTAAAGAACTGCGGTGTAGCTAATAATTATGAATAAACTTTGGAGGTTGGAATATGAAGAGTGTCAAAGAAAAGAAAAAGCCGAAATCAAGCCTTTTAAGGAATGCTCTTATAGGCGGTGTGCTAGGGCTTTTGATAAGCCTTGTTTTCATGCCGTTTCTTGCACTGACAATATCAGCGGGGCTGGTGTCGGAATTAATGACAGACAGCTTTGTTATAGTAAGTGTTATTATCGGTGCGGCGGGGGGAGGCTTATATTGCGCCGGAAAACAGGGTGGGGGAGTGGTAACGGCAGGAGCCGCCAGTGCCGCAAGTTATATTCTGCTGGTGCTGCTTATAAGCCTTATGACAGCAAAAGGCGGAGTGCAGGAG
>JAAYFX010000102.1 GCA_012728025.1 Clostridiales bacterium | reverse complement strand
CTTTCCCTTTAAGCCTAGTCAATAAGGCTCATCTGCTTTTCTTCCCTGTCACCATCACGCAAAAGCGCCCCCGCCACCGGAATGCTTCTTGCCCTATATCGGGCTGCATTTTGTATGCCGCTGTCCTCAAGATAGGCAGCTTTTATAAGTTTGTGCTTTGATTTAAGGTTCATAAGGGATACTCCAATGGTGGTCCTCGAGGTTTTTGGTGCAATCAGGGCACTGCTGAAAATCACAGCCCTGCCCTCGGAGGAAAATGCCGCTATCTCCCTTTCCTCCTCAAGAGTTAGGGCGCAAACCAGAGGGCTTTTATCGGAATATGCCCCTGTTAGACGCTTCCTGTTTGTTTTTGTTGCATAGGCAGAAAGGGAGAACCTTGCCACTTTGCCGTTTTCAAAAAACAGAAGAAGCCCCGCACTGTAATCTTCGGCTTTTATTATGCATAAAACGCCTTCTCCCTCGTCCATCTCCAGATGAGAGGGCAGATAAATCCCCAAAAGTGAGGCTTTGGAATCTTCAAAATCCGAAGCCCGCACTTTATAGACCTGCCGTTTATCGGTGAAGATTAAAAGCTCATCCCTATTCTGTCCTTCCATCTCCTGCATGGGGCCGTCGTTTTCCTTGTATTTCTGCTCACCGCTCATGCGCAGGGACGGCTGGGATATTTTCTTAAAATATCCCTCCCGAGACAGGAAAAATGTAACGGGGTAGTCCTCCGTTTCGTCCTCCTCGTCATAAGCTTCTATCTCGTCGGCATATATTATCTCGGTCTTGCGAGGGGAGGGAAACTTTTTCATAACATCCCGCAGCTCATCTGTGATGATTTTCTTTACCCTGCGGGGGCTGTTAAGAATATCTTCCAAATCCTTGATTTCCTTTTCTAGCCGCTCGGTTTCCTCAACCCTTTTTAAGATGTATTCCTTATTTATATTGCGAAGCTTTATCTCCGCCACATATTCAGCCTGAATTTTGTCTATGCCAAAGCCTATCATAAGGTTTGGCACAACCTCGCTTTCAAGCTCGGTTCCCCTTATGATGGCTATGGCCTTGTCTATATCCAGAAGGATTTTTTTAAGGCCGTTTAGCAGGTGCAGCTTTTCCTTTTTTCGCTCAAGGTCAAAAAACACCCGCCTGCGCACACAGTCAATCCGCCAAGCCGTCCACTCGCTAAGTATTTCCCGCACTCCCATAAGCCTTGGATTTCCACTTATGAGTATGTTAAAGTTGCAGGAAAAGCTGTCACACAAGGGGGTTTGCCTCATGAGCTTTGCCATTAGTTTGTCGGGGTCAACCCCACGCTTTAGGTCAATGGCAAGCTTTAAGCCCCCAAGGTCTGTTTCGTCCCGCATATCGCTTATTTCTTTGACTTTCCCCGATTTTACAAGCTCGGAAACCTTGTCCATGATGGCCTCAACCGTTGTTGAATAGGGAATTTCATAAACTTCTATGATGTTTTCAGCCTTGTCATAGCGCCACTTTGCCCGCAGCCTGAAGCCGCCCCTTCCTGTTTCGTATATCCGTGAAATTTCCTCAGGGTCATATATAAGCTCCCCCCCTGTGGAAAAATCCGGCGCTAAAAGAGACTGCATAAGGTCGCAGTCTGGGTCTTTAATATAATTTATTGTGGTTTCGCAGACCTCTGCCAGATTAAAGCCACAAATCTGACTTGCCATGCCAACGGCTATGCCGGTGTTTGCCGACACAAGCACATTTGGAAAGCTTGTGGGAAGAAGAACCGGCTCACGGGTGCTGCCGTCATAGTTATCCGCAAAGTCAACAGTGTCTTTTTCTATATCCCGAAAAAGCTCTGTGCAGATAGCAGAGAGCTTTGCCTCGGTATAGCGGGAGGCGGCATAAGCCATATCCCTTGAATAGGTTTTTCCGAAGTTACCCTTACTGTCTACAAAGGGAGTTAAAAGAGCCTCGCAGCCCTTGGAAAGTCGCACCATGGTTTCATAAATGGCGGCATCTCCATGGGGGTTTAGGCGCATGGTCTGGCCGACTATGTTGGCACTTTTCGTCCTTGGCCCCGTCATAAGCCCCATTTTATACATGGTATAAAGAAGCTTTCTGTGAGACGGCTTAAAGCCGTCTATCTCCGGAATTGCTCTGGAGACTATTACGCTCATGGCGTAGGGCATATAGTTTGTTTCCAGAGTTTCGGTTATGGGCTGCTCAAGAACCTCGGCAGAAAGCCCCTCTACGTTCTGATTAAGGCCCTTTTTATTTGGGTCGGATTTCTTTTTCCGTGGCATATGGTATTTATCCCCTCGTTTCGGTATTGGTGTTTTGGCTCTGGCAGATATTTGTTTCTCGAAAAATCACGAGTCTTATGAAATATCCGCCAGTTCAAGGTATTTATAGCCGTTTTCGGCAATATGGTCTTTTCTTCCGGCAAGATTATCCCCCAAAAGCAGGTCAAAGCTCTCTGCTGTGCGGCAGGCATCCTCCGGCATGACTTTTATAAGCCTTCTGGTTTCCGGATTCATGGTGGTAAGCCACATCATCTCAGGGTCGTTTTCGCCCAGTCCCTTAGAGCGATTTATGGAAAGCTTTTGTCCGGAGAGCTTTTCCACTATGGCATTTTTCTCCCTGTCGGAATAGGCAAAATAAGTTTTGTCCTTCCCATTTATCTCATACAGAGGAGATTCGGCTATATAGACAAGGCCGCTGTTTATAAGTGTCGGCGTAAGCCTGTATAGCATGGTCAGAATAAGGGTGCGTATCTGAAATCCGTCCACATCGGCGTCTGTACAGATTATAACCTTGCTCCAGCGCAGAGAGTCAAGGTCGAAGGTGCCAATGTCCTTGCCCCTGCCCTTTTCCACCTCCACACCGCAGCCTAAAACCTTTATAAGGTCTGTTATGATTTCACTTTTAAAAATCCTTGCATAATCGGCCTTAAGGCAGTTTAATATTTTGCCCCGCACAGGCATTATGCCCTGAAATTCCGCATCCCGTGAAAGCTTGCAGGCCCCCAGCGCCGAGTCACCCTCCACAATGTAAAGCTCACGCTTTTCAAAGTCTTTCGTGCGGCAGTCCACAAACTTTTGGACACGGTTTGAGATGTCAAGGTTGCCCGAAAGTTTCTTTTTTATATTGAGTCTGGCTCTTTCCGCCTGCTCACGGGAGCGCTTGTTTATAAGCACCTGCTCGGCAATTTTATCCGCCTCGGTTTTATGCTCTATAAAATATATCTCAAGCTGGCTTCGCAAAAAATCTGTCATAGCCTCTTGGATAAAGCGGTTGTTTATGGCCTTTTTGGTCTGGTTTTCATAGGAGGTGCGGGTGGAAAAACAGTTTGTTACAAGAACAAGGCAGTCGGCAATATCCTGAAAGCCCACCTTGCTCTCGCTTTTCTGGTATTTCCCGATTTTCTTTATATAAGCATCCACAGCAGAGGTAAAGGCCGAACGTACAGCCTTTTCCGGTGCTCCGCCGTATTCCAAAAAGCTGGAGTTATGGTAATACTCAATTCCGCTTACCTTATTTGAAAAGCAAAAGGCTGCACTTAGCTTAACTTTATATTCGGGCTTGTCCTGACGGTCACGCCCCTTTCTTTCCGCCTCCATGAAAACGGGAGCCGAGAGAGTTTCCTCTCCTGCTATTTCCGAAACATAGTCTAAAATTCCGTTTTCATATTTAAAATCCAAAGTCTCAAATTTTCCGCCGGTTTCGTTTAAAAGGCGAAAAACCACACCGGCATTTACAACGGCCTGCCGGCGCAAAGTCTCCGTGAAAAACTCCAAGGGGATGTCAATATCTGTAAAAACCTCAAGGTCTGGCCGCCAGCGGAAAACGGAGCCGGTTTTTTTGCGGTCTGTCGGTTCTTTTTTTAGTCCGCCTATGTTTTCACCTTTTTCAAAGTGCAGGCTGTATTTAAAGCCGTCCCTGTATACAGTTGCGTCAAAATATTCGCTGGCGTATTGGGTGGCGCAGGAGCCAAGTCCGTTAAGACCCAAAGAATATTCATAATTCTCTCCCTCAGCGTTTTGGTACTTTCCTCCGGCATAAAGCTCACAAAAGACAAGCTCCCAGTTAAAGCGGCCTTCCTTTTCATTCCAATCCACAGGGCAGCCCCGACCAAAGTCCTCCACTTGTATAGACTTGTCAGCAAAGCGTGTAACTGTTATAATGCTCCCGTGGCCCTCACGTGCTTCGTCTATGGCGTTGGATAATATCTCAAAAACAGCGTGTTGGCAGCCCTCCAGCCCATCCGAACCAAAGATAACGGCAGGGCGTTTTCTTACCCTATCCGCACCTTTAAGCTGGGATATGCTGGTGTTTCCGTACTCTGCGGGCTTAGTTTTACTCATAAATGTGCTTTCTCCTCACATCACAACATATTGTGAACATTTTCTTCCATATTAACTCATATAGTATATCCTATAATGCCTTAAAAATCAAGGTATAGCCTGCTCCTAACTGTCGCCTTCACAGGGAGCAAGAATATTTTTCCCCTCCTTTGAGCATAATTTTTTAAAACCCGAAAAGGGGAGGAAAAGTATGTCAAAGGCAAAAAAGGAAGAGAAATTGCGCCGAGCCGAACTTTCAGCCGCCGCCGGTGAAATCAGCTCTTTGCAAAACAGTTTGAATGAGGCATATATCCATTTTAACAATGCCACAGATTCAGATGCTCTCGACGCCTGTATTTTCGAGATAAGCGCCCTTCGCTCCAGATATAATACAGCGCTCAAGCAATACCGTCAAAGGTATTATTGAGCGCCCCCTTACATATATTTTTAAATGATTTGTTAAAAAGGAGATATACATATGCCCTTACAGCTAATCGGAATAATCGCCCTTGTAGTTCTGGTTTTTTTGCTTTTTCCCCTTTTCAAACTTCTTAGAACTCCCATCAAATGGGCATTCAAACTGCTTTTAAATGCCGCTTTCGGCTTTATTGCCCTTATAGTTTTAAATTTCTTTGGCTCCCTTGTGGGCCTGCATATCGCAATAAGCTGGTTAAGCGCTATTTTGGTGGGAGTTTTGGGACTCCCCGGTGTTATTTTGCTGCTTTTGGTACAATACATATTCTGATTTATCTTTTATAAAAAAACATCCGCCCCCTGCCCGTCCTTGTGCGAGCAGGGGGCTTACGCCTGATTTTCTTTTGTTTCGGGCATACTTTCCGGTTTACCTCTCTTTCGCTTGGATTTTGTGGCAGGTTCTCTTGGGAAAGAAGCTGCTATCCTAAAGAAAAGCTACATAGAAGCCACTCTTTCCTCTGGCTATATGATACAATGCTCCCCCAGTTTTGTCAAGACTTCTTTGGGAGTTTCCACAAACTTTTTGCTCTTTTTAAAATCTTGCTTAAGTGGCAGGGTTTTTGTCATTTTTGGTCAGTTTGTATGACAATTCACTCCTTGAAACCTTATAGGGCTTGTGATAAACTCCTATTGGGCGGAGGTGATTTAATTGTTTGATAAAAGATTGGATTTCCTTATGAATATTACTCATACGAGCAATGCCGTGCTTGCAAAGGCGGTTAACATTGACCCTTCCGCTGTCAGCAGGCTCCGTACCGGAAGGCGTGGCCTTCCCAAATATCCTGACTTTCTTCCAGATATGGCTTCCTTTTTTTCGAAAAATTTAATAGAGGACTACCAAAAAAAGACGGTGGCAGAAGAAATTTGCCCCGATTCTATCTGGGATGATAATCCTGACTATAATGCAAAGATGATTTATAACTGGCTTTTAAGCGGACAGAAGACTTCTGCCTTTGGTCCTTTTTCCGACGGAAGCTGCGATGCCCCCTTCCCTCAAAAAGCCGGCTATTTTTACGGCTCCAGAGGTCTTTGCAATGCTACTATCTCTTTGCTGAAGGCCGTTATATCCGACGGCAGCCCAAGGAAGATTCTTCTTATATATGAAGGCGATGCAGATTTGTTTGAAACCCTTCCGGGGTTTGATGAGGAATGGCTTCCCTTATTCAGAAAAGTAAAGGGGCTGGGCTGCGATATAAGCCTTATAAGGTTATGCAAGCATTCACCGGAGCTTGTTCTTGAAAAGGCGATGAAATGGCTGCCTCCCTGCTCGGGCATATTCATGCCCCATCTGCTTTGTCCAAAGCTTGCAGAGTTAATGAGTTTTCGTATGCTTATTGTCGCCTCCGGTCTTTTGGCTGTGCAGACAAGCTTATTCAGCAAGGTTCCCGACAGCCACGATTTGGTTCAACTCATAGCCGATAAATCAGCGGTTAAAGCCTTGGAGCATGAGTTTTACAGTTATGAGGAGCATTGTTCTCCCGTATCAGAGCTTATTTCAGCCCCTTTGCCAAGCATCTCTGACCAGTGCGACGAAGGCTGCCCCCAGTTTTTAGCTTCCCATTAATATTATTTAATACAAAAATCGTTTTTTGATTTTGGATGGTATTTGCATTTATTAAAATGTAATGTATAATACACTTTTACATTATGGGCAGGATAAATAAGTTCCCTTTTAAATCTCCTCAAATCTTCAAAAATTTTATCCTTTACATCCTTGTTCTATTGTGGTAAAATTTATAAGCTTTAGCCCTTGAGCTTAGTTTTGGGAATTTGCCGAAAAACGGCAGCCTTTCTGACCCATGACTCAGCCTTGCGGCAATACTCAAAAAGGAAGGATTTTTTTAAAATGATAACAAAAGACCAAAAAACTGTGGTTATCGAAGAAAACCGCACCCACGAAACCGACACAGGCTCACCCGAGGTGCAGATAGCCATCTTATCCGAGCGCATATCTCAGCTAACAGAGCATTTGAAGGTTCACAAGAAAGACAACCATAGCCGTCTCGGTATGTACAAAATGGTTGGTAAGCGCCGCCGTCTCCTTGACTACCTTAAGGAAAAGGATATTGAGCGTTACAGGGCCATCATCTCAAAGCTGGGCATAAGAAAATAAGCCAAAAATCAATAAGGGGCTGTTTCGCATTTGCCGAAGCAGCCCCCTTGTGCAATTATCAGCCCTTGCTTACTGATTTTTCACAGAAAATTTGATATTATCGCCTAATAAGATTATAATACAAAATGATGCAAAAAATTTGCGGGGCCTGCCCCTTTAGCAGTTGAAAATGTGCTTATCCATATGTAAGCCTATTTTCAAGTGCTAAAAGGAGGGTGCTCCGCCACATGGGGCAAAGTCCCCGAAAGGAGCATAAATGAAAATACAAAAGAAAGAATTCAACAATGTAAAGCGCTATGAGACAACTCTTGCAGGTCGTCCTCTGGTTTTTGAAACCGGTAAGCTCTGTGAGCTTGCAAATGCTTCCGTCCTCACCAAATACGGTGAAACTACCATTTTGGTAAACATCACTGCCTCGGCAAAACCTCGTGAGGGCATAGACTTTTTTCCCCTTTCTGTGGATTTTGAAGAAAAGCTTTATGCCGTCGGCCGCATTCCGGGGAGCTTTATGCGTCGTGAGGCAAGGCCCAGCCTTCCCGCTGTTTTGGCCTCCCGCATGATAGACAGACCCATGCGTCCCCTGTTCCCCCAAGACCTTAGAAATGACGTAGTTATTTCCTGCACAGTTTTATCCGTTGACCACGACTGTGCACCTGAAATAACCGCCATGATAGGCGCAGGCGCTGCTGTGGCCATTTCCGACATTCCTTTTAACGGCCCTATTTCTGGCATAGCTGTTGGTTGGGACGGTGAAAACTTCCTCTTTAACCCCACAAAGGAAGAGCGCTCCCGCAGCAAGATGAACGTGACCGTCGCCGCCACCCACGAAAAGGTTGTTATGATAGAAGCCGAAGGTGAGCAAATTCCCGACGATGTTATGTATGAGGGCATAGTTGCAGCCCATAAGGAACTTCAGACAGTTTTAGACCTTATCGACAAGATGGTTTCCGAAGTCGGCAAGGAAAAGTTTTCATACGAGCAGGCCGCCTTTGACGAGGAGCTTTTCAAAATGCTCTGTGAAAACGAAACCGAGAGCATGGAGTATTGCATGGACACCGACGATAAAAATGTCCGTGAAGCCAGAGTTGTTCAGTGGTGGGATGCCTGCCTTGAAAAATATCTTGAGCAGTTCCCCGAAATGCAAACCTATTACGAAGAAATTCTTTATAAGCTTCAAAAGCAGATTGTAAAGCGTTGGCTCCTTTCCGGAAAGCGTGTTGACGGCAGGGCCATGGACGAAATTCGCCCTCTGGCCGCCGAGGTTGGGCTTATCCCTCGTGTCCACGGCTCCGGCTTGTTCTCCCGTGGTCAAACTCAGGTTTTGGCTATCGCAACACTTAACACCCTTTCTGCCGCCCAGAAGCTTGACACAATTTGGGAGGAAGAAGAAAAGCGCTTCATGCACCACTATAACTTCCCTGCCTATTCCGTTGGCGAAGCAAGAGCAAGCCGCTCCACCAACCGTCGTGAATACGGTCATGGTGCCCTTGCGGAAAAAGCTCTTGAGGCCGTTATCCCCTCTATTGACGACTTCCCATACACCATTCGCCTTGTTTCCGAGGTAACCAGCAGTAACGGCTCTACCTCCCAAGGCTCTGTCTGTGCCAGCACCCTTGCCCTTATGGATGCGGGCGTTCCCATAAAAGCCCCTGTTGCGGGAATTTCCTGCGGCCTTATACAGGACGATGAGGGCGGCTTCACCACCTTCATAGATATTCAGGGTGTTGAGGACTTCCATGGCGAGATGGACTTTAAGGTTGCTGGCACTCGTGACGGTATCACCGCCATCCAGATGGACCTTAAAAATGACGGACTAAGCCACGAAATTATTAAAGAAGCTCTTGAAATTACTCGTGAAGCCCGTATAAATATGCTTGATGAGATTATGCTTCCCTGCATCTCCGAACCCAGAGCAGAGCTTGCCCCCACAGCGCCTAAAATGCTTATCATGCATATTGACCCCGACAAAATTCGTGAGGTCATAGGCACAGGCGGCAAAGTCATCCAGAAAATTTGTGCAGACACCGGCGCTAAAATTGACATTGAAGACGACGGCTCCATCTATATCGCCAGCGAAAGCCTTGAAGCCTGCCGTCAGGCCAAGGAGATTATCGACAACATCGTATTCGTCCCCGAGGTTGGAAAGCTTTATTACGGTAAGGTCGTGCGCATAATCCCCATAGGCGCCTTTATCGAAATGGCCCCCGGTAAAGACGGTATGTGCCATATTAAAGACCTTGAATTTAAGCGCACCGAAAAGGTCGAGGACGTTTTGAACGTGGGCGATATGACATGGGTTAAGGTTATGGAAATTGACGATAGAGGAAGGGTAAACCTTTCCCGCAAGGATGCCATAAAAGAACGTGAGGCTCAGGGTCTTAAAGACTAAACCATAAGAGAGCGATTTTCGGGGCGGGGACAACCCTGCCCCTTTCTTTACTTCATAACTTTAGAAATGAGAGAATTCTATGCACGAGCTTATAAAACTTCCAAACGGTGTTCGCATCGTTTACGAAAAAATGCCCTATGTACGTTCTGCCGCCATCGGCATTTTTGTCGGTGTCGGCTCCCGCTATGAGCCTGCTTCTGAAAATGGCAGCGCTCATTTTATTGAGCATATGCTCTTTAAAAGCAGCTCTAAGCATTCCGCTCAGGAGCTTGCCTTTATAATGGATGGCATAGGCGGCCAGATAAATGCCTATACCACAAGGGAGACTACCTGCTTTTATGCAAGAGTTTTAGACAGCCACCTTATAACCGCCATTGACCTTTTGGGGGAAATGTTTTTTGATTGCGCCTTTGACGAGGAGGAGACAGAATCCGAGCGGGGCGTTATTTATGAGGAAATCGGTATGTATGAGGACGCACCGGATGACTCCTGCTATGAAAGGCTTATGACAGGCTGCTTCAAAGGCTCTTTGGGACGTCCCGTTTTGGGAAAGCCTAAAACCCTTGCAAATATGACGGGAGAAAGCCTAAAAGCCTATAAAGACCTTCACTACACAGCAGGAAACATAGTCATCTCCCTTGCGGGCAACATAACAGATGAACATTTAAAGCACATAGAAAAGCTTTTTTCACCCATGGCAAAAACAAAACGCTCCAAGCCCCGCCGAGCCGAGTACAGTTCCCATGTGTCTGTTCGCCGGAAAAAAACGGAGCAAAACCAGTTTTGCCTTGCCTTTCCCTCAAACCACATTTCCTCGGACGAACGCTTTACAATGAATCTTCTTTCCACCATCTTAGGCGGCGGCGTCTCCTCACGGCTTTTTCAGAATATAAGAGAAAGGCATGGCCTTTGCTACTCTATATATTCCTTCCAGTCGGGCTTTTCCGACACTGGGATTTTGGCTTTGGCCACCGGTGTTAGCAAGGAAACGGAGATGAAAACTCTCTCCCTTATAAGAGACGAGCTTAGTCATTTTTCCGAAGATGGGGTAACAGAAGAGGAGCTTAAAAGAGCACGTGAGCAGGCAAAATCCTCGCTGGTTATGGGGCTTGAGTCCGCCTCCTCACGGATGCTCAAAATGGGCAATGCCATCCTTTCCCTTGGAACCTGCCTGACAACGGATGAAATCATAGCCCGTTACGACGGGGTAACAACGGAGGATGTTTTGACTTTGGCTCAAAACCGCTTAGACTTTAAAAATCTTTCTCTTTCCGCCTTGGGCAAAACCGAGCAGGCGGAGGATTACACCAAGGCTCTCGGCATATAAAAGCCCTTGCCTGCATAAAAAGCCAAGAAGCGGACAGTTTTGTCCGCTTCTTGGCTTTTTTATTATCCCGCTGTGCTTTTAAGCTCCTGATATTTTTCGTATCTCAAGTTCCAAAGGCCGCTGTCAGCTTCCCTGCTTGGGGAAACTTGAAGCTCATTTATCATAAGCTTTCCCAAATAAGCCGAAAACTTTTCTGCACCCCTATAATTAAAATGTAAAAGGTCAAACCAATCTTTTTCAGGGTCAAGATACGGAAGGTCTTTCGCCTTGTTAAAGTCAAAAAACTGCACATTCGGAAGTTTTTCAACATCTTCCTCCAGCATTTGAGCATGCTCATCACTAAGCCGCCAATAAGTTGGTGCAATGTAAAACACCGGAAGTATACCTTGCTCATCGCAAAATTCGGCTATTTTCCCGAGAAACTTAAGATTTTTGTCATAGTTCTCCCTGTCTAAAACTTCACCCCTAAGGCAGGGCGAGTCCATATTGGCCGCCTGCTCAAGAAAAGTGTAACCTGCAAGGTCATCCGCCGGATAGCCATAAAAAGCAATTTCTATATCGCTTTCCTCAAGGCTTAATATGCGGCTGTGGTAATTATAAAGAGGAAAGAAAAGCCCCATGCGCTCTGCCGGCTCGGCGGCAAAAAGCGTTGCGGAAAGCCTGTCTATTCCTCGGGGCATATATCCTATGTTCACCTTGGTATAATCCTGATACTGTTGAAAGAAAACTCCCGTCACCTCAAGGAATACTAGCCTTGGCGACTGGGTTTTGGAAGCTTGCCTTAGATAGTAATAGCTTATGGGTATGGTCTGCTCCGACCCTGCCAGCACATAGGAAGATACGCCCGCCTCATTCCATATTTCCGAGGGAATAACGTTACAGTAGGCAATGGAGCTTCCCAGAAACAGGGCATCAATGCTGTTTTCCTCCTCCTTAGCAAAACGTCCCCAAGTAGAGCCGTATTCCAAGCGCTTGGGCATGGTCAATGCCGTTGCACCAAAGATGAACAAAAGCAGGAAAAGGGTAAGGAGGCCTATGG
>JAAYFX010000101.1 GCA_012728025.1 Clostridiales bacterium | reverse complement strand
GTAAAGGGCATTGGCCTGCTTTACAGTGTTGTCCCAAAAAAGCAGAGCTGTTTCCAGAACCAAATCTGACTTGGAGTCAAAATATCGATATACAGAGCGTTCGGTAAGTCCGGCTCTTTCTGCAATTTGCGCAATTGTCGCGGCATCTATGCCGTATTCTATAAAGCAATGCAGGGCATGAGCAATAACATTGTTTTTGTTTGTAATTTTTCTTGCCTGCAAGGAAAAATCATCCCCCTTTCGCCATCTTAATTGAATTGTCAGTCATCATGACAATTTGATTATAATGCTAGATTGATAAATTTTCAACTATTAATTGAGAAAAATTTATCAATTTAAAACTATTGTAGAAAGTGTCATAAGGAGCTCGCAGATATTGTATAAGTTAACAGACATAAAAGCCCTTACTGTCAGAAAACTGCAGGTTTAGCATTAGCCTTGCCCTATTTTATCTTTTAAAATTCAAACATAGTTTGTCGCACAATGCATATATCAGAACATATAATGGGGATAAGATTAAATTTTAATGAGGTGATTGCCTTGAGAACACTGGCTTACGGTATGTCAGGCACTGACATAATGGAAATACAGGCCATGCTTAGAAAAATTAATTACAACATCGGCCCTATTGACGGGGTGTTCGGCGCTCAGACTAGAAGTGCTGTGCAACGCTTTCAGCGCCGCTTTGGTCTGACCCCCGACGGAATTATCGGCCCTGCTACATGGCCTGTTATGGAGCGCTTTCTTTTAGGCTATGATTTGTATGCGGTTCGCTCAGGAAACACCGTTTATGGCATAGCTCAAGCCTATGGCACCAGTGTGCAGGCCATACTTACCGCAAATCCAGACATAGACCCAAATCGACTTTCTGTTGGTCGGCAGCTTATTATCCCTTATGGTTTTCCTGTTGTAGATACGAATATTTCCTATACATATGAGGTTTTTCAAAGGGATGTTCAAGGCCTTAAGGCTCGCTATCCCTTTATAGAAACAGGTCTTGCCGGACAGAGCGTTCTTGGAAAAGACCTAACTTATCTGCGGCTGGGCACAGGGTCAAATGAGGTTTTTTACAATGCCTCCCACCATGCTCTTGAATGGATTACAACCCCTGTACTTATGAAATTTATTGAAGATTTTGCTTTTTCGTATTCCCGTGGTCAAAGCTTAGGCTCGGGCTATAATCCTGCCGACATCTGGCAAAGAAGCAGCCTGTATTTTATTCCCATGGTTAACCCCGATGGAATTAATCTGGTTCTTGACGGATTATCCCCCGACAATCCTTATTATAGCCGGCTGATTGAATGGAACGGGGGCAGCAGCAACTTTTCCACTGTGTGGCAGGCGAACATTCAGGGCGTTGACCTAAATCATAACTATAATGCCGCATGGGAGCAGTCAAAGCAGGCTGAGGAGCAACTTGGCATAACAGGGCCGGGGCCGACCCGATATTCAGGCACGGCACCGGAGTCTGAGCCGGAAAGCCGAGCTGTGGCCGATTTTACCCGAAATCATGATTTCCGCTTAGTCATGGCCTATCATAGTCAGGGCGAGGTAATTTATTGGGACTTTATGAATTTGGCTCCCCCCGAAGGGCGCAGCATAGGAGAGGAATTTTCAAGAGAGAGCGGATATTTACTGGATATTGCCGAAGGAGTCGCCTCCTACGCTGGATATAAAGACTGGTTTATTCAGGACTGGCGGCGGCCGGGGTATACGATTGAGGTGGGACGAGGGCGCAATCCCCTGCCTATTTCGCAGTTCAATTCCATTTATGCACGAAATCTTAATATGCTTTTGCTCTCATCTATAATATAGCTAATCACTTTTTATCCTTAAAGCCAGTCCAGTGGAGCCGATAATCTTTAAAAAGGCCTCGGCTCCACTGGACTGGATATAATTATATGAATATTATACTCAAAACATAGCACAAATCCGAACCCTTCACCAGCTGGAAAGACCTGCCTTGAATGGTTCGGATTTGTAATTGGTGGATTCGCCCATGAAGAGGTCAAAAAGGAGGCTGTGCTCCGCCAAAATATTTGAGCCAATCACTCTTTTAGCTGCCCGCTATATTGACAGTAGGCTAATTTATAACTTAGTTATATTTTAGACACTTGCTGTAAACTGTACCGATTTAGGGACACCTTACCATAAATGTCCGTTTACGGAAAAAATGATTTTTGCTATACTATATATAGCTCAACTGCAAGACTTGATTACTGCAAAAAAATGAGTTGGGAGAATACTTATGGATAAAACTGTGCTTACGCAAAAAATTAAGGACAAGGCCTTACAACTTGGCTTTGCAAAGGTAGGAATAACCACTGCTGATGATTTTGATGAATTTGAGGAGGATTTGCACAGCCGTGGCAAAGCCTATGCTTGGATGTTCACCCACTTTCCCAGTGGCCCAACAGACGGCATTCGCCCTCGGGATTTAATGCCGGAGGCAAAGTCCATTGTCTGTGTTGCATATGACTTTTCCCAAATTGATTATCCGGAAAATCTTCTTGCAAGCATTGGCAGGACTTACCTTTCAAACGGCTACCTTCCCAAACCGGATTCACTAAATGGAAGCCGTCTGGAGCTTTTTCACAAATACCTTGAAGAATTAGGCTGTGCTGTCTTTGATAAAGGGCCTCAGCAGTGCCCAGACAGATGGGCGGCCGCCAGAGCCGGCATTGTAACCTTTGGCGGCAATAATATGGCTTATGCTGAGGGCTGCGGCTCTTTTGTAAATATGTTTTGTTTTATAATCGATAAGGAGCTTGACTATGACAGCCCCAGCATAGAGCGTCCCTGCCCGCCGGACTGCCGCTTATGTATTGATGCCTGCCCTACAAACGCCCTTACCGAGCAGGGCAAAATGATTCCTTCCCGCTGTATCAGTTTTCACACATTTGGCATGAGTGGCTATGTGAAGGAAGAAATACGCATTGCCTCAGGCAGTCGGATTCATGGCTGTGATGCCTGTCAAGAAGCCTGTCCCCGCAACAAAAAGGCTCTTGAAGCTCCAAAACATAAAAGTCCCTTTTTGGAAAAGATATCGAGAGAGTTTGACCTTGAAAAAGTCCTTTTAATGGACGATGACTATTTTGAACGAGTGGTTTTCCCCATTATGGGAGCCTATACCGACGCCCAAGTCATATATGACGCCAAGGAAGAGCTATTTCCCCGAAGCGCCGCCATTGCACTGGGCAACAGTCAAGACGAAAGCCATGTTCCGGCACTGGAAAAGGCTCTCGGAACCCGTAGGAAAGTTGTGCGGGAGGCCTCTGCTTGGGCATTAGGGCGCATTGGCGGTGAAAAGGCAAAGGAAGCTCTGCTCCGCTGCAGCAAAACCGAAGATGACCCAGAGCTAAAGCAGGCAATAGAGGAGGCCCTTGGAAAAATTAAGTCGGAAATCAGGGTTTGATGAATAGTTCAGCATACCCACTCAAATAACAGCAACAGTCAAACAGAGCCAATGCTTCTGAAAAGTAACGGCTCCGTTTGACTGTTTGTTGTTATAAAAGCATATTACTCAAAATAAAGCACAAATCCGAACCCTTCACCCACAGGAAAGACCTGCCTTGAATGGTTCGGATTATATGTGCTTGGTGCGAGTGACGGGACTTGAACCCGTACGCCATAGACACACGCCCCTCAAACGTGCCTGTCTACCAGTTCCAGCACACTCGCATATTTAATGCGTCTTTGCGACGCAAGAATTTAATGCGTCTTTGCGACGCAAGAGTTATTATAACAGAAACGCTAGTTTTGTCAACAGGTATTTTCTAAAATTCGCCCTTAACTTACACGAGGCACCGAAAGCCTTTCTTCTGTGAAGGTAAGCATTATCAGCAAAACGCCGATGAGCGCCGCCGCCCCATAAGAAAGCGGCAGAAGGTAGATTTGATTTAAATATGAGTAATAACATATAAAAGAGGCAAAGGAAGTCAACAGCATCACAGGGGTGTAACGTTTATAAAGTATAAAGGGCATTACAGTAAGCACGTCTGCCATGTAGAAATACCGGTCGTGCATATGGGGCAAGAGGAAGGGAATCCCAATGGCAAAGAGGATGGAAAAGCCCAAAAGGGCTTCGTTGCTAAGATTATTCCGCTTTGACCAGCCCCTTATTATAAGGAAAAAAACAACTGT
>JAAYFX010000008.1 GCA_012728025.1 Clostridiales bacterium | reverse complement strand
CTTCATGGCTTATATAATTTTACTTTGTGCCATTATAGTATTTCAGGTATTCAAAAACCAGAATGATGTGCTGAATGTTCTGGTGTCCGCCGGAAACGGGCTTTTGCTCCGCAGTTTTCCCTTTGCCGGCTGGATGGCAGGTGTGGCGGACGGTATTTTAAGAGGCGAATATTTGCAGGCGGCTTTCTGGCTGGGCATAAGTGTTCTTGCCTTTTTGGCCATGCTTTCCGCCATGTCACGCTCAAACCGTGAATACTACGAGGATGTTCTTGCCTCAACAGAAACCGCTTTCAACGCCCTTTCCGCAGCGAAAGAAGGAAGCGCCGCCGCTCCTACACCACAAAAGATAAGGGTTGGAAAATCCGGCCTTGGCAAAGGGGAAGGCGCATCAGCTCTATTTTACAAACATATGCTTGAAAGAAGACGTTCCCGAAACTTCATACTCTCCCCTTCTGAAATTATCTTTGCCCTTGTTATTATAGGCTTTTCTTTCTTTATGAGCAAGTCCGGCATAATACCGGTTATAGCTTTTTCATCATATATGATGGTGTTTTCCGTCACTATGGGGCGCTTTAATTTAGAGCTTATGAAACCGTATATATACCTTATTCCGGAGCCGCCTTTTAAAAAGCTTATATTTGCCATAAGCGAAATGTTCCCCTTTGCCTTGGTTGAAGCCCTTATAATTTTTCTGCCTGTGGGCTATATCTTGGGACTAACCGCTTTTGAAACTGCCCTGTGTGTTATTGTCAGGGTAAGCTTCGGATTTTTGTTCACAGGAGGAATAATTATAGTCGAGCGGATTTGGGGCGGCTCGCTTTCAAAAATGGCAGGAGTGTTGCTTTATTTCTTAGTTGACATAATTATTGTAATTCCCGCAATTGCCCTTGCTGTGTTTGTGGCTCTTTCAGGCTTTAATCTGTTTTCCGAAACTGCCGCAATCCTTATCCCCCTTGGGGTCGGAAATGTTCTTTCGGCGCTGTTAATCCTCTTTTTGTGCAGAAATATGTTGCAATATGCTGAAACATGATTTTAATATACCAAACATCAGCCTGCATAAACAATAATAAATATGGCTTAATCCCCCATCCTGCACAAAAAGCAGGACGGGGGATTTGTTTACATAATATTAAAGCTAAACTTAACTTTAAGCTTTTTAAGCTCAGGGAAGCCAAGAGTTTATAAGCTCCTCATGACTATCCATCCACGCTCTGGCAGCATCCAAAGGTTCGCCGCCGCCCTCTTCAATGGCACCCATTAAATCTCCAAGCTCTGCCTCTGTCATCTTGAAGTTCTTCAAAAACTGGGTTACCTCAGGCATATCTTCCTCCAGACCCTTTCTGGAGTATTTATGAATATTCTCGGCCTCTCCCAGAATACCCTTGGGGTCATCCAAAACCTTCAAATCCCACTTGGCAAACTTCCAGTGAGGCGCCCAACCGGTTACAACAATGGGGTTTTCCAAATCGATGGCCTTGCCTAAAGCTGCCGTCATGGTCGGCCCACTGCCTGTTAAAAGCTTATAGTCAAGCTCATATTCTTCAATGGCTTTTTCCGTTGCCATCATAAGCCCTGCTCCGGCGTCAATGCCGACAATCTCGCCGCCAAAGAGCTCTTTGTTTTCGTTTAGCTCCTCTATGCTGTTAATTTCAACATAAGATGGCACAACAAGACCTAAAAGGGCGTTTTCATATGAAACACCTAAATCCACTATATCGTCGCCGTATTTTTCAATGTAATTTTGATGGGTGACTGGAAGCCAGACATCAAGGAAAGCATCGGTGTTACCACTTGCCACAGAGGTGAAAACTGGGGCAGCATCCGCCATGGTAAGCTCCACCTCATAGCCCATATGGTCTTCAAGCACCGCTGCAGCCAGATTTGTCATTGCAATTCCTTCGGCCCAGTTAACATAGGCAAGCTTCACAGTGCCTTCTGAAGATGAGTCTCCATTACCGGCGCAGCCGGCAAAACCCATCAGCAGCACCAAAGCCGCCAAAACTAATACACTTGCTTTTTTAAGCATAAAATCCTCCTTGTTGCTCAGACAGTTCTATTTTCGGAGCGCTTGTTAAAAAAGTTATTCACAAACGCTTTACCGGAATTTTTTTGTGCCGTACCTAAACGCTGAGTTATTCGGTCAAGCAGCATAGCCATAATAACAACGGCAAGTCCGCCTTCAAAGCCCTTACCGATATTCATCTGGGTAATTCCCTCATAAACCGTTTTTCCAAGTCCGTCCGCTCCTATCATAGCAGAGATGACAACCATGGACAGGGACAGCATTATGGTTTGGTTAAGCCCTGCCATAATGGTTGGCACAGCTAAAGGAACCTGAACCTTGAAAAGTAGTTGGGAGGGCGTTGCACCAAAAGACCTTGCCGCCTCAACCACATCTGCCGGCACCTGACGTATGCCAAGGCTTGTAAGGCGGACTATGGGGGGCATGGCAAAAATAATTGTTGCCACAGCACCCGGCACCGTTCCCAAATCAAAGAAGTAAACAGCCGGAATAAGGTAGACGAAGGCGGGCATCGTTTGCATAAAATCCAAAATAGGTCGGATTATTTTGTTTGCATTATTACTTTTCGCCATTAAAATCCCTAAAGGCAGACCAATGATAAGGGCAATAAGGGTTGCGCTTATAACAAGGGCAAGGGTTTTCATCGTATTTCCCCAAAGCCCAAGATTCAAGATAAGCAACAGACCAATAAGGGAGAATATTCCGGTTCCGTTTCCTGCCACCCACCAGGCAAGAAAAGCTATAAGGACAATAAGCACAAGGGGCGGTATTGAGATAAGAAGGTCACTTCCCCCTTCAATCATCCATTCGAGGCCGTTTTTTATCCCTGTGAAGAAACCGGCAAAATTATCTGTCATCCAGTCTATTGCCTTTTCTACGTAAAATCCAATGGGTAGTTTATCAAAAAACATTAGTCCTCTCCTTCTTCCCCGACAATGCCGGCAAGCACGGTTGCTTTAAATATAATGCCCTGAAGCCTTTTTTCCGAGTCGGTGACGGCAACGGGATAGGCCGAGTGTAAAAACAAAGGTATAATCTCGTCTATTGGGGAATCTGGGTCTATGGTTTGTATGTTTTTATCGATTATCGATTCAATGTCTTCTTTACCCTTGCGTATTTGCTCGGTAATATCGTCAATGGAAACTATGCCTAGAAGCATACCGCTTTTGTTTGTGACAAAGATACTGGAAATACCCAAATCTTTCATCTTTCTGGCGGCTGTGCGCACACCCGAGCGCTCCAAAACAATGGAGTCGGCGTCCCGCATTATGGTAGATGCCGTTATAATTTTGGCACGGTTAACATCCTGTGTAAATTCACGGACATAATCGTCCGCAGGGTCTTGCAGGATTTCCTCGGCAGTGCCAATCTGCACAATCTTTCCGTCCTTCATGATTGCAATTCTATCTCCGATTTTAAGAGCTTCGTCCAAATCATGAGTTATAAATATGATGGTCTTACGCATTTTCTGCTGGAGCAATAAAAGCTCGTTTTGCATATCCTTGCGTATAAGCGGGTCAAGGGCACTGAAAGCCTCATCCATCAAAAGTATATCCGCTTCGGTTGCCAAAGCTCTTGCAAGGCCGACACGCTGCTGCATACCTCCCGAAAGCTCCTTTGGTTTTGCCTCGTCATAACCCTTAAGCCCCACAATTTCCAGCATTTCAAGAGCCTTTTGTTTGCGTTTTTCGGGGTTTTCCTTTTGTATTTCAAGGCCGAAGGCAACATTCTCCAAAACTGTTTTATGGGGCAAAAGAGCAAAGTTTTGAAAAACCATGGCAAGCTTTTTCCTTCGCAGCTCACGAAGGCGGGCAGAGGACATTTTTGTTATGTCCTGCCCCTCAATTAAAACAGAGCCAGCACTTGGCTCTATAAGGCGATTTAGGCAACGAATAAGGGTAGACTTTCCGCTGCCCGACAAACCCATGACAACGAAAATCTCCCCTTCTTCTACCTGAAAGCTGGCGTTGTTTACGCCTACGCTGTGCTTATGTCTTTTTAAAATCCTTGTTTTATCCATACCGCCTTCAAGCAGCGGTATTATCTGCTTTGGCGATGAGCCAAATATTTTGTATAAACCTTTTACTTCAACTTTTTGCATAACATCTCTCCTGTTTGGCAGAGTAACAACACGATTAAAATTTCGTGTTGTTGCTTTATATGCTAACATAGAAACTTATCTTTGTCAAACCAAATGCTATGGATTTTATCTTTTTTCTCCAGAAAAGCATTCATAAATAAAACAATAAAACAGCTTCACATATAGTAAAGCTGTTTTATGAATTTTATATATCAGTTTCAGGATACAGAAAGTTTCTAACACGTTCATGGCAGTTTTCATCACCAACATAATATAGAATATCCCCCACGGAAAGTATGGCATATGGTCCAGGGGAAATGATTATCTCCTCTCCCCGTCCTATGGCTATGATTGTTGCCGATGTGTTGTGCCAAAAGTTGCTTTCGGAAAGATTATGCCCGATATGGGAGGCTTCTTGGGTAATCTCTGTCTCAAAGGGCGAAAAGGGGTTTACCGTGCGGAAGCGTTCGGTTTTATACATAAGGTCCTCAACCATGGCTTTAAATTCAATACTGTGTTTTATCTGTTCATCAAGACTGTTTGTAATGCGCTTTTTCAGGTCGCTCATTTGGCTTACGGAGTCAAACTTGCTTATAAAGTCAGAAGCCAGCCTGCGTGATTTAATCACCACACCGCTGCCTTTTGTAGTCTCCACAATTTTCATGTCGGACAAAACGCAGATTGCCCGCCTAGCTGTTTCCGAAGATACGCCATACTGACTTGCCAAGGCAGAGCGCACATATATTTTTTCACCTTCGGCATATTCGCCGCAGGCAATTTTGGCGGCTATATCTGCCGCAATTTGTTGGTACTTTGGAATTTCGATTTTCATTTGTCACCTCAAGCTGTGTAGATGGAATTAATTCTTATCTTTATTATACGATAAAGGTTAGTATAAACAAAATGTCAGGTTTTACAACAATCTAAAAGTCTGTTTAGCTATAAGCCGACCCGTAAAATCTAAAAGATTTTACGGGTCTGAAATCTGATTTATAAGCCTGCGGTATATAAAACCGGCTTTTATCAAGGCTGAAAGTCTTGTTACCGTCCTATGGAGCTTATTTGCAGAACTTCAAAGGATTTCTTAGATGTATTTATAGTCTTTATGTATGCAAGACGGTCAGATAAGTCACCATTTTCGTCAAAACGAATGGCTCCTGTAACCCCTTCATAATCAGTCATAGATATGGACAGAGCAAGCTCCCTAGACTCAAGAGTTTCCGCTTTTTTGATGGCTTCCACCAAAACCATATAAGCATCATAGCCTAAAGCCGAAAAAGGAGAAACAGCATCCGTATTGCCGTTTTGCTCTAAACGTGACTTGTCGTAGTTGAGCCATGATTTATATTTTGCCACAAACTCCGCAGTAATGGGATTTTTTGATGTGTTCCCATCAAAAGCAGAGACGAAAAAGACATCCCTAGCATAGATGGAACTACCGCTTATAAGCGAAACAAAATCGTAGGAGCCACCGCCCATAACAGGCAGAGACAAGCCATGCTGACGAAGCTGTTTTATAAATTCGGCATTTGTTTCCGGACTTTCAAAGGGCATAAAGAGAAAATCTGCACCAACAGCCTTAATGCGGGTTGCGAGAAAATCATAGTTTGCCCCGTCTATGTCTGTGTTAAATGAGAAAACTTCGCCCCCCTGAAGCATGAACTGCTCTGTAAAAGCGCCAGACAAAGACTCTGAGTATGCATCCCCCACGCCTGTAAGCACAGCGGCTTTTTTAAAGCCCCTGCCAATGGCGAAATTGGAAATCGCACCGCTCTGGAAGCTGTCTGAATAGGAAATTTTAAAGCCCATATCCCCACGGCTTATTTCAGGATTTGTTGATGATGTGTTTATGCAGGGTATATTAAGCTCCTCATAGACAGCAGCAGCTCCGAGAGACTCCGAAGCGCCGTACCCCCCAAGACAGGCCAGCACTCCCCTTTCGGCAAATTCTTTTGCGTTTTCCGAGGCTGTGGCGGCACTGGAGGCATTATCTGATGTAATAAGTCTTATTTCATATTCGATGCCGTCTATATTGACGCTGGGAGCCACATAGTTTGCGTAAAGAATCCCTAAAAGCTCCTGATTACCGCCGGTGGCATTATTGCCTGTAAGAGGCTGTGAAACTCCTATGTATATTAAATTTTCGTCATCCTGCTCAGTGGCTGGAACTGAGGGCTCTCCCCTGCCTATGGCAGTGCTGCAAGCAACAAAAAGCGCCAGCGCAAGGCATAAGGCAAGGAACATGGAAAACACTTTTTTCATCGCAGTCCCCAATTTAAAGTATTAAGTAAAATGCAAGACTTGTAAACATTTGCATTTTGTCGTTTTTCATAATATTGAACGCAACCATAATCTGCGCACATTAAAATAATATAACAAAACGGTTACAAATGCAAGATGTAGTTTACATATTATCGAGTTATAAGCGAAAATTAGGTGTTCCTAACAAAATCAACACTATATATTGTTGATTACGTGTAGGTTCTAAACCATATTTGGACTTGTGCGCCAATCCGACATTCCTCTTCGCTCGTTTTTTGCACCATAGCCAAGAACATAAAAATCATGGGCGGCACTTTCAAGCTCAAATAACCTTCTGGATTGGGGGGAAAGCTCTTTGATGGAAGCGGGCTTTGTTATAAGGGGTATT
>JAAYFX010000100.1 GCA_012728025.1 Clostridiales bacterium | reverse complement strand
TTCCGGGGCTATATCCAAAACGGTGTTTAAAGTTTTTTTAAAGGTATCCGGAGTGTCCAGAGGAAGCCCCGCTATAAGATCCATATTTATTTCAAGACCGCCCACAAGAGCCGCCTCGTCCAAGGCACGGAAAATATCCTTCGCCGTGTGGCGGCGACCTATGGCCTCCAGCACCCTGTCGTCCATAGTTTGGGGGTTTATGCTAACCCGTGTAACGCCGTGAGCCTTTAAAACCCTTAGCTTTTCCGCATTTATAGTGTCCGGTCTGCCAGCCTCAACAGTAAATTCCCGAAGGGAGCCAAGGTCAAAGGTCGAATAAAGCTTTTCGCACAGCTCATTAAGCTGATTTGCCGAAAGAGTTGTTGGTGTGCCTCCCCCAAGATAAAGAGAGATAGGGCGCAGCCCAAGCTCCTTTAAAACTGCGGCTGTAGCCTCAATTTCCCAGTAAAGTGACTCAAGAAAAGGGGGAATAAGCTCCATGCTTTTAGAGACAGACTGACTTACAAAGCTGCAATATGAGCAGCGTGTGGGGCAAAAGGGTATGCCCACATAAAGGCAGACATCCCGAGGCAAAAGGGAGTTTGAGCAGGCAAGACCGGCACGGGCGGCGTATAGGCATAAAAGCGCCCTGTCCCTTGACACGTCATAGTCCCTGCAAAACCTTGAAACAGCCTGAGCCTCGCTCAGACCCTCCTCAAGAAGGTTTGACATAAGCTTTGCCGGACGTATGCCCGTAAGAGCACCCCAAATAGGGCGGGGAACACCGGAGCGTATCGCCGCACGATAAAAGGAGAGCCTTATTATCTTCTGGAGATAACGGTCTTTGGAAAGCTCATCTGTAATCTTGTGTTTGGAGACAGAGGCCCTGCCTATATGCTCTTTGCCGGAAAGCATGAGGGAGCAAAAGGCGGTGTAATATTTTTCGCCCCGGGAAAGGGAGAGATACACCCTGTCGCCGAAAGGGGGTTCCTCGGGATATTCGGGTTTTTCACCGGGGAACAGAGAAAGCAAAATCTGCTCGGCGGCATATTTGTAATTGTGTCCGGAAAAATAAATTCTCATATCAATTTAGAATACCTTTTCTTTTATCCCCAGTCAAGCAAAAATGAGCATATATCCTAAAATTTTACTAAGCAACAGGTTGAAAATAGAAGAAATCATACTGCCCGGACTGGCTTTGCGGTATACATTTATTAAAAAACATATTAAGTCCGCAGGATTTACTTGAATTTGAGGAGGTTTAGTGCTAATGTGTTAAATTATGCGAAACTTTATTAACCGAGAATCATTTATGAAAGTTAGGGTGAGCAAGATCTTGAAAAAGCTCAAACCGAATATAGCGCTTTTTATAACATTGTTTTTGCTGCTTATAGGCGGTCTATTCATCAAAGGCTCGTTCCTTACATATGAAAGATGTTTTGAAAGGGAAAAGGGAAGAATAGACGAGTATTTTACCTATATAAGCGAAAATGCCGCCCTGCATGCCGCCGGAGTTTATGAGGATATGCTTTCGGAAGCCCAGGCAAAAGCCGACTTAATTTCCCATGGGATAGAAAGCACACAGGAGCTTGACGATATATTTAATACGCAGTATTTGCCTTCCAAGGCCGAGGACGGACTTTTTTTGTCGGCTGAGGGTTTTTTTGAATATGGCAAGGAAGAATACAAGGAGGATTTTGGATACACAGCGATTTTGGCGGCCCATACAGGGGAAACCAAGGTTTCCAAGGTTTTGTTATGCGATGACGGACAAAGACGCTTTGCTGTGGCGGCTCCGG
>JAAYFX010000099.1 GCA_012728025.1 Clostridiales bacterium | reverse complement strand
TGCCAATGTCGGCGGCGAAGTCCTGGCGTTTGTATGGTAAGGGGGAAAAGATATGTCTAGAATAGGAAGGTCTCCCATTACTGTACCTGCGGGAGTTGAAGTTAAGGTTGATGAAAACAACCACGTAATCGTTAAGGGCCCAAAGGGAAGCTTGGAAAGAAGCTTTCCCCCCCAGATGAAAATTCAGCAGGAGGGTACAGAGCTTACCATATCCCGTCCTGATGACAGCAAGGAAAACCGTGCCTTGCATGGACTTTCAAGGTCCCTTCTTTCAAACATGGTCATCGGCGCTTCCGAGGGCTATAAGAAGGAACTTTCTGTCCAAGGAGTTGGTTATAGAGTTGCCAAGGAAGGCACAAAGCTTGTTATGAACATTGGCTTCAGCCATCAGGTGATAGTTGAAGAAAACTCTGATATTTCTATCGATGTTCCCAATGCCAACACCATTATAATAAGTGGTATCGACAAGCAGAAGGTCGGACAGTTTGCGGCTGACGTGCGCAAGAAAAGGCCGCCCGAGCCGTATAAGGGCAAGGGAATACGCTATGCCAACGAAGTGGTTCGCCACAAAGAAGGCAAGACCGGTGCAAAATAAAAGGAGGTGTGCCTAAATGATTAAAAGACCTGATACGAGGGGCGCTCGTATAAAGCGCCACAAAAGGGTACGTGCAAAGATTTCCGGCACGCCCGAAATCCCCAGACTGGATGTTTTCAGAAGCAACGCAAACATCTACGCTCAGATTATTGATGACGTAAACGGCGTCACCTTAGTCTCTGCCTCAAGCAACGAAAAAGACTTTGAGGGCTCTGGAAGCAATTGTGAAGCAGCCGCAAAGGTTGGAAAACTTGTAGCCGAGCGAGCCTTGGAAAAAGGCATTAAAGACGTTCGTTTTGATAGGGGCGGCTTTGTGTACCACGGCCGTGTAAAAGCGCTTGCAGACGGAGCCCGTGAGGGCGGTCTTAACTTTTAGTCGGGAGGAGGAAGAAACAAAATGGCTTATAATAACAACAGAGATAACAGACGTAACGAGGAAGCTCAGTCTGAATTCACAGAAAAGCTGGTTTCCCTCAACCGCGTTTCCAAGACCGTCAAGGGCGGACGCATCATGAAGTTCTCCGCACTTATGGTAGTGGGCGATGGCAAGGGACGTGTTGGTTTTGGCCTAGGCAAGGCCGGTGAAGTTTCCGAGGCCATTCGCAAGGGTATAGACGACGCTAAGAAGAACATTGTTACCATCACACTGTCGGAATCCACAATTCCCCACGAGGTAGTGGGCGAGTTTGGCGCAGGCAGAGTTCTTTTAAAGCCCGCCGCACCCGGTACCGGCGTTATCGCCGGAGGTGCCGTTCGTGCTGTGGTCGAGGCTGCCGGAATAAAAGACATTCGGACAAAGTGCCTGCGCTCCAACAACCCCCTCAACGTCGTAGCAGCGACTATGGTGGGTCTGCGCTCCCTGCGTGATGCTCAGCAGGTTGCTGCCGTCCGTGGCAAATCAGTTAAAGAAATAAAAGGATAGGAGGGTAAAGCGATGGCTAATTTAAAAATCGAGCTGGTTAAAAGTTTGAGCGGCAGAATTGATAAGCACGTTGCCACTGCCTACTCTCTTGGACTGCATAAGATTGGAAATATAAGTGTGCAGCCCGACAACCCCCAGACAAGAGGCAAGATAGCTCAAATAGGCTATCTGCTCCGTGTCACCGAAGAATAAGGAGGTGCAGGCATGAAACTAAACGAGCTTTCACCAACAGACGGTTCCACACATCGCTATAAGCGTAAAGGCAGAGGAAATGGCAGCGGCAACGGCAAGACTGCAGGCCGAGGTCAAGGGGGACAAAACTCCCGCTCCGGCGGCGGTGTCCGTGTTGGATTCGAGGGCGGACAAATGCCTTTGGCCCGCCGTATACCCAAACGTGGCTTTAATAACATTTTCGCAAAGCCCCTTACCGCTATAAACCTTTCTTCCCTAAATCGCTTTGAAGACGGGGAAACTGTGGATGCGGCAAAGCTGCTTGCAACAGGCGTACTTTCCAAGTGTGAGTATGGCCTTAAAGTCCTCGGCAACGGCAATATAACAAAAAAACTGACAGTTCAAGCAAACGCTTTCTCCGAGGCTGCCAAGCAGAAAATTGAGGCCGCAGGCGGGAAGGCGGAGGTGGTCTAAGTGCTCGAAACTATCCGTAATGCATGGAAAATTGAAGAGCTGCGCAAAAAAATTCTCTTTACGCTCTTCATTGTATTGCTATACCGCATAGGTAATGCCATACCGGTTCCCTATGTTAATATTGATGCTCTGGGCACTTATTTCAGGCAGCTTGAGAACACTGTTCTCGGCCTGTATAATGTAATGTCCGGCGGCGCATTTTCCACTGCTACGATTTTTGCACTTTCCATCCAGCCATATATTAACGCATCTATTATAATGCAGCTTCTTACCATCGCCATCCCCGCTCTTGAGCATATGCAAAAGGAAGGCGGCGAAGAAGGTAAGAAAAAGATTGCCAGCATCACCCGCTACGCAACTGTGGGTATCGCTCTTTTACAGGGCTTTGCCTACTATATGCTTATTAAAAGCAACGGACTTCTAATTGAAGGCACCGGCATTTGGGAGGCGATTGTAATTGTCCTCACCTTTACAGCCGGCTCTGCCCTCATCATGTGGCTTGGCGAGCAGATTACGGAATTCGGCATCGGAAACGGTATTTCCATCATACTTTTTGCAAGCATAGTTTCCCGTTTCCCCAGCTCTGCCATAACCATGGTATCTAATGTTATTTCAGGAAGTCTCAACTGGTGGGCTCTTGTACTTTTCCTTCTGGGGGCCCTTGCCATAATAGTTCTTATTGTCATTGTCACTAATGCTGAAAGAAGGATACCCGTACAATATTCAAAGCGTGTCGTAGGCCGCAAGATGTATGGCGGGCAAAGCACTCACCTTACCATGAAGGTGAATATGTCCGGAGTTTTGCCGGTTATCTTTGCTCAGTCCATAGCCTCGCTGCCTGCCACAATTGCGGCATTTTTCTCAAGCCCCGCCGAGGGAACCTTCTGGCATGGATTTTTAAAGGCAATTGACACAAGCTCTGTAATTTATGCGATTATCTATTTGCTCCTTATCATTTTCTTTGCGTATTTCTACTCCACCATTCAGTTTAACCCTGTGGAGATTGCGAACAACCTGAAGAAAAACGGCGGCTTTGTCCCCGGACTTCGACCAGGTAAGCCTACAAGCGAATTTATTCAGAAGTCTCTAAACAAGATAACCCTGTTCGGCGCCATATATCTGGGCATAATCGCTGTAACACCCATTATTATCAGCATTATAAGCCCAACCGCCAAAAATAGTGGTATTTCTCTGGGAGGAACGTCTATCATAATCGTTGTTGGTGTCGCTCTTGAAACCGTTAAGGCTATGGAAGCACAGATGATAATGCGCAACTACAAAGGCTTTCTTGACTAAAAGCTTGCACAGACC
>JAAYFX010000098.1 GCA_012728025.1 Clostridiales bacterium | reverse complement strand
ACTCGCTCCCCTCTGGATGAAAATTTTTGAATAACCGACAAAACCAGCCGAAGGTTCCCCGAAATAAGCTTTTCTCTGGCTTCTTTATCGCCCTTTTTACTTAAACGCAAAAGAGCCATGGTTTCCTCATTTTTCAGAACCTTAAGCTTTGCGGTATTGACACCGCATATTTCAACCTTGTTCAGCAATGTAAATTACCTCCCCATCGATTGATAAACGATAGTATTCCCTTAATAATACTTTTCATTCCTGATATTGACAAGAAAGCAATGTTAACCAAATCTAAAATAAAGGTTGACAATGGTTTTTAACAGCGGTATAATCCCAAAAACAGAGGTGATACTATGTCAACAAAAAGTGATATTTTAGCGGTTTTGGAGGCAGAGCGCAGCCGCCATATCTCCGGTCAGGAGCTTGCAAACAGCCTTGGTTTGACCAGAACGGCAGTGTGGAAGGCGATAAAAACCCTTGAAGCACAGGGTCATAAAATCTGCGCTGTACCTAACAAAGGGTATAAGCTCACCGAGGAAAGTGACGTTTTATCCCCCGAGAGCGTCTTACAATTCCTGCCAGAACCCATGAGGGGCAATCAGATTATAACATACAAAACCTTGGACTCCACCAACACAGAGCTTAAAAGGCTTGCCCTTGACGGAGCTGCCCATGGAACAATCCTTTTAGCTGAGGAGCAGACCCAAGGGCGGGGGAGAGGTGGAAAATCTTTTTTCTCCCCTTACGGAACGGGGCTGTATATGAGTGTTTTGCTTCGACCGAATAAAAAAAGTGACACCCAGATGATAACTATTGGGGCGGCGGTTGCAGTTTCCAAAGCTATCGAGGAGCAGACAGGAAAACCCGCCGAAATTAAATGGGTAAACGATATATATCTTGGGGGCAGAAAAGTCTGCGGTATTTTGACAGAAGCGGCAACGGACTTTGAAAGCGGCGGCATAGAAAGCATAGTTGTGGGCATTGGCATAAACTGCACCGCTCCCGCTGAAGGCTTTCCAGAGGAGCTGTCTTTTTCCGCAGGCTCATTGGATAGCTCGGGGCTATTAAGAAGCCGTCTTGCCGCGGCCATTGCCAGAGAAATTATAGAGGGCTTCGAAGCGGGCTATGAAAATCGAAATCTCATAGACGAGTACAGAAGCCGCTCTATCCTGACGGGTAAAACCATAAGCTTTCAAAAAGAGGACAAAACTCTAAGTGGAAAAGTTATGGGTATTGATGACAGCGGCGGCCTTATGCTGGAGCTTGAGGGCGGAGAAAAGCTTACACTCCACAGCGGCGAGGTTTCCCTTGGTTATATAAAACCAGACAAGGCATAGCGCCTGTTTCATGGAGGAATTTATGAAAAAGCTAAACACAAAAAGCCTTATTCTTTGCTCTCTTTTCTCGGCCCTGATTGCCGCTGGAGCATTTATCAAAATACCCATACCCTTTGTGCCTTTTACCATGCAGTTTATGTTTACAAATCTTGCGGGCTTGCTTCTTGGAAAAAGACTTGGGATAATAAGCGTTCTTGTCTACATTTTCATAGGACTTATGGGGATGCCTGTTTTTACCATGGGGGGAGGCCTCGGCTACCTGCTTCAGCCGACCTTTGGCTATATTATCGGCATGGCTATTGGAACATGGATTACAGGAAGGCTCACAGAGGGCAAAGACAGTATGAAAACCCTTGTTGCTGCCGGTTTTCTAAATATTATAATAGTATATTCTGTTGGGATGCTGTATTTTTATATCATCAGAAAGGTGTATATGCAAAACCCAATAAGCCTTGCTAATCTTCTTATATACTGCGGTCTTGTGTTTATTACGGGGGACTCTCTTTCCGCTGTTTTGGGGGCATATATCACAAGGCGCCTGCGTCCATATTTATATATGCAGACGGGGTTGCAGCAATAAGGTTTTGACTTATAATTAAGGCTAAAAACTCCAAATCTCCGGTAAAGCGGTTTGGAGTTTTTAGCTTTTTGTGTTAAAATACTTCAGTGAATATCATTTTGCGGGATTACACGCATATATCATAAATTAGATTTTAGAAAACATATAATAAAAGCCTTATGAAAGGACATAAGATATGAAAGCGGACGATAAAGTGCTGCATTATTTCAAGGAAATATCAAAAATACCAAGGGCAAGCGGTGACGAGGGGCATATTGCCGATTACCTTATGGATTTTGCCAAAAAGAGGGGACTTTACGCCTATCGTGACAAGGCAAATAACGTTATAATAAAAAAGCCTGCCACACAGGCGGATAGCTCCTGCCCGCCTGTTATAATTCAGGGGCATACCGATATGGTATATATCCGTAACGAGGATTGTATCATTCCCTATGAGCAGGGGATAAAGCTTATACAAGAAGATGGCTGGCTTAAGGCAGAGGGAACAACTCTCGGAGCGGATAACGGGGTTGCTGTTGCCATTGCTCTTGCTCTGTTAGACAGCAAGGATTTAAGTCACCCTGCCTTGGAGGCAGTTTTTACGGCTTCGGAGGAAATTGGTCTTTTGGGTGCCGCCGCTTTGGACTATTCAAAGCTTGAGGGTAAGTATGTCATAAATCTGGACACAGAGGAAGAAGGAGTTTTTTTCACAAGCTGCGCCGGAGCCTTCAGAAATGAGCTTTTAATACCTGTGGAGTATGAAAGCGTGAATGAAGGAATAGGTATAGATATTGTTATCGGCGGGCTTTACGGCGGACACTCCGGCATGGAAATAAACGAGGGCAGGGGAAACGCCATCTGCCTTCTCGGTCGTCTGCTTTCAGAGTTTCCTTCCGGCGCAAGACTTTGCTCTATTACGGCAGAGGGAAAAATGAACGCCATACCCGTTAAGGCGGAAGCGAAGCTTGTATGCTCCAGTGAGCAGTTGGAGGAAATAAAAACCCTTGTAAAACACATGGAGCAGGCTTTTAAACACGAGCTATCCGGCAGGGATGAGGTTTACATAAGTCTTGATGAGTTGGGCAAGGGGGAGCATAAATGCTTGAAGGAGGAAAGCAAAACCCGCCTTGTTTCCGCCATGCTCCTTCTACCCGACGGTGTTTTGGGCATGAGCTCTGATATATCAGGTCTTGTGGAAAGCTCTGCAAATACGGGAGTTGCGGAAAGCAGAGATGATGCTATTTCGTTTTTGTCCTGCGTAAGAAGCAGTGTCGGCAGCCGCAAGGAGCAGTTGCGCCGAAGGTACGCCGCTTTGGCAGAGCTTTGCAAGGGGGAGAGCATTTGCACAGGGGATTATCCCCAGTGGGAGCATAAAAAGCACTCGCCTTTAAGGGAGATTTCCATGGACTGCTATGAGAGCCTTTTCGGTGAAAAGGCAAGACAGGCGGCTGTTCACGCAGGGCTTGAATGCGGCTTTTTTGCGGAAAGACTGGAGGGGGCTGACGTTATTTCCTTCGGCCCAAACCTAAAAGATGTTCATACTCCAAAGGAGCGTTTGGAGCTTTCGTCTCTATTAAGAGTGTGGGAGCTGACTGTGGCAATTTTAGAAAGGCTTGCATCCGAAAGGGTTTGAGCTGTTGATGTATAAAAAAGTCTTAAGCCCTCTTTCCCATACTGACAAAGCTGCGGGCTTTTGGATTTTAAAAGAAATATGCCAAAAAGACACTGTCTTTATTGACCTATATGTGATATAATAATTAATTGTGAGATTGCAGACTTCTT
>JAAYFX010000355.1 GCA_012728025.1 Clostridiales bacterium | reverse complement strand
TCTTAAAATCTTACGATTTGTTATTAACCCTCTAACACAATCACGCGGCCTTCAAGGTCGGCGATTTCAGCCTCAACTTCGATGAGCCGCGGCTGTATATCTAGTATATCTGTATTAGCAGAATCTGCCGCCTCTCGGAGAGATTCAATGTCCTCCTGCATAGCCGAAATGTCATTCTGGATGTCGGCGAGCATAGACCAAATTTGACCTAATTGAGTATTGATACTCGAATCTACTGCAAATGGCGTAACTACAGTAATTGGTCGGCCTTGCCCAAGAACAATAACAGAGATTTCTGGCCCGATGGGAAGATCGCCAATCCCATCGCTGATAGTCCGATTAGTTGGACCACCTGATAGAGTAAACTCGAGATTAGCCACCCGAAAAGCTATGCCGTCGTCTCGGTATATTTGAATATCAAAACAATAGCCGGGCGCCGGTTCAAAATTAGTGTCCTTTGAAGATAGCTGTACCCAAAAGCGGCCGTTCGATGGGTCTTGCGGCTCAAAATCTTTTTTAATATAAGCTCGGCTATCGTCCATATCAAAGTCATACTTATTCCTTTTTACAGTAAAAGCTACTCGAGTTCCACTCAAATCGACAGGGTTGTCTTCAGGGTTAATAATTCTTACGGGAATGGTTAAGCTGGTGCCACGATCTATTTCGCCATAGTTTATATTTTTCGGCGTCACACGTTGAATTGCCATGTTGAACCTCCTTTCTTATTATTTGAAAAGCCCGCTTCCACAGAGCGTTTTTTTCGTATAATATATAGGAGTTCTATGGTATCAAAAATAAAAAAAGTGACGCTAAAAAGAGAGAGAAAGCTATAACACTTCCTCTCTTTATTCAAAATACCGGCCAGCCGCTTTTTTCAAATTACGGTACTGGCGACGGCGGCGCTCCAGCCTGCCGCTGATTACTTTCCAGTATGTCCAAAACCGCCGCCGCCCCGCTCGGTATTATCGAGACTTTCGACAATATTAAAGTTTGGGCGGATAAACGGCGCCAAAACGGCTTGAGCAATACGGTCTCCAGGCGACACAACAAAGTCCTCTAAGGAGTGGTTCATCAATATTACTCCAATCACTCCTCTGAAATCTGAGTCCACAGTGCCAGGAGAGTTCAATACAGTAATTCCAGATTTTAGAGCAAGGCCGCTCCTCGGTCGTATTTGAAGCTCATAGCCGTCGGGGATTGCCATACGCAGCCCAGTGGGAACTAGTGCGCGAGCTTCAGCGGGAATGACAAGTGGCTGCGAAATCGCCGCATATAGATCTCCGCCAGCGGCACCCTCAGTTGAATAGAGCGGTAGTTTGGCGTTATTCTCTAAAACTACATCGACTTTAATTGTAGGGACTTGGTTCATATAACTCTTACCTCCTTGTGGGTAGCTTTAATATTATCCATTGCTAAGTCAGAAACTTTATCATTCCGACAGACGAAAGCTAGGTCGCCGCGAACTCCTCTTGTATTTGAGGGGAGTGGCGGTCGCCATTCGCACTTCCAAGTAATAGTTACTTCTTTATATTCAACTTCTACTTCCCAATAAGCAGAATTCTTAGACTTTTTCTGTTTGACTATCTCGCCGTGAATTGCTTCTAAGAAAGTAATCTCGAAAATAGTTTCAGCCCAATTGAAATCTACCGAGAAAAAATTTGCTCGAAGGGCTTTAGTTGACTTTAGGGGAGTCTCTGGCGCCGCCTGAGGCCTGAGAGGAGTGGCGCGCGGCGCATTGGAAATCGGGGGAATCAAAATATCACCTCCATTAAGCAGTCTTCTGCAGATTTATCAGGTCGGAACTTCATCAAACGAGGATGCCTCAAAGATTTAGCTTCCCTATCTCGGCTCATGCAGTCGACTTCGATAACCTTGCCAATATAGTCATCTGGTGACTCTGCCGCGGCAAGCCGCAGTTCATCGTCAAGTCCAGAGGCAACAGTACCGATTCGAGTTAAAGTTCCTACGTTATTATAAGCTCCAATAACAAAGCCATTCGCCATTCCTAGAGCATATAAGCGGTTTATTGCTTTTCCCTCACTATCTTTATAAGGATGCGAGTCAGGGTCTTTTCCAGTATATGCGGAAGTCGGCATTTGAATATTCATAATAACCGCATCTACCG
>JAAYFX010000097.1 GCA_012728025.1 Clostridiales bacterium | reverse complement strand
TTATCCGTGCCGGAAGCTTCACTACGGAAATAATTCTAGACAGCTTTATGTTGGCAGTTTCCCTTGCCGTTGCCGCAATTCCCGAGGGGCTTGTTGCCGTTGTCACCATAGTTTTGTCTGTGGGTGTAACCAATATGAGCCGCAAAAATGCCATTATACGCAAGCTTACGGCTGTTGAAACTCTCGGCTGTGCCCAAATTATCTGCTCTGATAAAACCGGAACCCTTACCCAAAATAAAATGACCGTTGTTGAAAACTATGGCTCTGACACAGAGCTTTTGGCAAAGGCAATGGCTTTGTGCTGTGACGCAGAGCTAAGCCCCGAAGAAACCATAACAGGTGAACCTACGGAAAGCGCCCTTGTTTCTTGGGCAAATTCCCTTGGCCTTAAAAAATATGAGCTTACAGCAAGGTCTCCTCGCATAGGCGAGGCCCCCTTTGACAGCTCCAGAAAAATGATGAGTACCGTTCACAAAACCGAGGATGGCATAGTCCAGTACACAAAGGGCGCTCCCGACGAGGTTATTAAGCTTTGCACAAGCTACCTTAAAGACGGAGTTGTGACCCCCATAAACGACGCTGTTCTTGAAGAAATTACCGCCGCCAACAAGTCCATGGCAGATAAGGCCCTGCGGGTTTTGGCAGTTGCCAAAAGGCTTCATGAGACTTCTCCCGAAAGCTGTGAGCCTTCTGCTCTTGAAAAAAACCTTTGCTTTATCGGCCTTGTGGGCATGATTGACCCTGTGCGCCCAGAGGTTAAAAGCGCCATTGAGGAGTGCCGCCATGCCGGAATTCGCCCCATAATGATTACCGGCGACCATATAGACACTGCCTCTGCAATAGCAAGGGAGCTTGGCATCCTTAAGGGAGACGACACAGCCCTTACAGGCTCCCAGCTATCTGAAATGAGCGACGAGGAGTTTGAAAGCCGTTTTCGTGACATTTCCGTATATGCAAGGGTTCAGCCCGAGCATAAAGTTCGCATAGTAAACGCATGGAAAAAGGCAGGCTTTATAACCGCCATGACAGGAGACGGCGTTAACGATGCTCCCTCCATAAAATCCGCTGATATAGGCGTGGGCATGGGCATAACCGGCACCGACGTCACCAAAAATGTGGCAGATATGGTTCTTGCAGATGATAACTTTGCCACCATTGTCAGCGCCGTTAAGGAAGGCCGCAGGGTATACGATAATATACGCAAGTCCATTCAGTTTCTTTTAAGCTCCAATATAAGCGAGGTCATGAGCATATTCTTTGCAACGGTTTTTGGCTTTGTCATCTTAAAGCCCGTCCATCTGCTTTGGATAAACCTTGTGACAGACTCCTTCCCCGCTCTGGCTCTGGGCCTTGAAAAATCGGAGCCTGATGTAATGTGCCGCAATCCCAGAAGCTCCACAGATGGTGTTTTCGCAAACGGCGTTGGCATTGACATAGCCTATCAGGGCTTTGTTTTAACTGTTTTAACCCTTACCGCTTACTTTATAGGCCACCGTATTGAGTCCGGTGTATGGGAAATCGCTAACAGCAGCGATGGCACAACCATGGCCTTTCTAACCCTTTCCATGTCACAGATTTTCCACAGCTTTAATATGCGCTCTCAAAGGGGCAGCATCTTTACCCTTACCAATCAGAACAAGGCCCTTTGGCTGGCGGGTATCGCAAGCCTTCTTTCCACCACTGCCATACTTTATATCCCCTTCCTCGCCAATGCTTTCGGCTTTGAGCACGTGAACACTGTTGAATATTTCATAGCTCTTGGAATTTCCGCCTGCATCATCCCCATTGTAGAGCTTGTGAAGTTCTTCCAGCGTAAAAGGGCAAGGAGTAAAAAAACAGCTTAAGACCGAAGCATCTTTCACACTTCGGTCTTAAGGCGGTAAAACATGGGGTTATAAAGATTTATCTTCCTCACTTGGAACATATCTTGCGATAGACTCCAAAGGACAATCTAAGATTCTGCAAAGGTCATTAAGTGTAACCGTTGACAGGGGCTTGTTATTGCGCAAACGGGTGAGCGTACTACTGCTGATTTTGCAGGTGTTAATTAAATAATAAGTGCTGATTCCTTTTTCCTTAAGTGTTTCCCAAAATCTATCATAGATAATCATTTGCTCACCTTCCTTTAATATTATTGTAATTTGAAGGTGACATATTGACTATGTTCGATAAAACGCCTATAATGTGGTTGAGGTGATTAAATGCTCGACTATAAGCAAATG